>DAORJS010000065.1:0-11209 GCA_035439185.1 Chitinophagaceae bacterium | reverse complement strand
ATGATGAGCTACAAATCTAAGTTCCCCTTTAGGGGACAGGGGTAACCCCTAAAGGGGAGAAAAGGCGGGCGGGAAAAAATTGGGCTATGTTGATTTTTAAAAACAGAGAAGAATATTAAAATAATTAACCGGTATCATCACGCATTAAATATGTATTGATGAGCTACAAAATTAAGTTCCCCTTCAGGGGACAGGGGTGAAACAGGGGTATGAAAAAAATATTGCAATTCTTATTCGAGCACCAGACCCTTTCTCGGGATAAAGCCCGGGAGGTATTGGTGAATATTGGCAAGGGCATCTACAATGAACATGAGGTAACTGCATTCATGACCGTTTACCTGATGAGAAGTATTACCATAGAAGAATTACAGGGCTTCAGGGATGCGTTATTGGAACTATGTGTGAAAGCGGATCTGGGTGGCGCTGACACAATTGATATTGTAGGTACAGGTGGCGATGGAAAGAACACTTTTAATATTTCCACCCTGGCCTGTTTTATTGTGGCGGGTACCGGACAAAAGGTAGCCAAGCATGGCAACTACGGAGCTTCTTCTATTAGCGGGGCCAGCAATGTAATGGAGCAACTGGGTTATCGATTCAGTAACGATAATGCAAAGCTGCAGGCAGAAATTGAAAAAGCAAATATCTGTTTCCTCCATGCACCGCTCTTTCACCCGGCTTTGAAAACTGTTGGACCGATCCGGAAAAATCTGGCCATGCGCACATTTTTCAATATGCTGGGTCCTATGGCCAATCCGGCCGCTCCTGCCTATCAGCTGGTTGGGGTTTATAATCTGGAAATGGCAAGAATCTATAATTACCTGCTGCAGGCAGGTGGAAAACCCTTTACGATATTACATAGTCTGGATGGCTATGATGAGATTTCACTTACCAGCGATACAAAAGTAATCACACATGAAGGCGAAAGGGTCATGACACCTGAGCAATTGGGTAAAAGAATGGTGAATGCAGGAGATATCAGTGGCGGAAATTCGGTGGAAGAAGCGGCCGGTATATTTGCAACTATTCTCAAAGGAGAAGGTACCTGGGCCCAGAATGCCGTGGTACTCGCTAATGCAGCCATGGCGCTTCATTGTACCGGCAAATATGAAAATTATGATGAATCCTATCAGGCGGCAGTTAGAAGTCTGGAATCCGGTAAGGCAAATGAAGCATTAAAAAAGCTGATTGAAATGCAGTGATAATTTAACAGGATCTGATCCGGAGAACTGATTCCTCAGGGTATAAATAAAGAAGTTCAGTATGGATATTTTAGAAACTATAGTGGCATCCAAGCGAAAAGAAATTGAGCCTTTTAAAGCGATGAGTCCTGTTTCCCGTTTTGAAAAGGAAGGTTTTTTCTGGGAGATTAGTAATCGATCCCTGGTGCAGCAGTTGCAGTTGCCGGGAAGTACGGGCATTATCGCGGAATTCAAAAGAAAAAGTCCAAGTAAGGGCTGGTTGAAAACCCGTGAACTGGAAGTGGAACCGGTGGTTACTGCCTACAATCAATCAGCTGCCGGTATTTCAGTCCTTACCGATGAACCCTTTTTTGGTGGTGATCTGGATGACCTGATCCAGACTAAGGTGGTCACAGATATCCCGGTACTACGGAAAGATTTTATCATTGACTCATGGCAAATTGCCGAAGCCAAGGCCTTTGGGGCAGATGTGATCCTGCTGATTGCCGCCTGTCTGAGCCCTGAAGAAGTAAAGCAATTCGCGAGTTATGCAAAAAGCATCGGGCTGGAATCGATACTTGAAATCCATAATGAAGAGGAATTGGGCCATTGCTGTGAGGAAGTCAGCATGGTTGGGGTGAATAACAGAAATCTCAAGACCTTTGAAGTGGATATCAATACTTCTTTATCATTGATCAGTAAAATTCCGCCAGAAAAACCAGCCATCGCAGAAAGTGGGATCAGTAGTACCGAAGCAATCGTAACTTTAAGGCAGGCTGGCTTCAAAGGATTTTTGATCGGTGAGAATTTTATGAAAGAAGCAGACCCTGGCAAGGCCTTTGAAGCTTTTGTAGCATCATTGTAAAAGGGCCAGTTTATTTTGTAATAAATTCCGGACAAATAGTAATCCGATTAAAAGAAAACAATATGAATATCAAAGTTTGTGGTATCACCGATATGAAACAGCTGCAGCAGCTGGATGGACTCGATATCGAGTTTGCGGGTTTGATTTTTTATCCTGAATCACCCCGTTATGTGGGTGATAAACTCTCTGGAAAAGAAGTAAAGAAAGCAGACTTTGATCTCAGGAAAGTGGGAGTCTTTGTGAACCCTGAATTAATTGATGTGCTGGATGCTATTGATGAATATGGACTGGATGTGGTTCAGCTGCACGGAGATGAGAGTGCAGAAATGTGTGATGATCTCAGTACAGAAGTGGAAGTCATCAAGGCATTCCGGATTACCGGCAAAGAAGACATTGATCAGATGGTAGCGCCTTATGATGCCGTATGTGATTATTATTTGTTTGATACAGGAGGATTGAAAGAAAGTTTCGGAGGAACCGGTCAGCAGTTTGACTGGAATATTCTGAGTAAGGCAAAAATTGAAAAGCCGTTTTTCCTGAGTGGGGGTATCGGAGTGGAAGACCTGGCCAGGGTAAAAGCATTTAAACACCCTGACCTCTTTGGTGTTGATGTAAACAGCAGGTTTGAATCCTCTCCCGGAATCAAGGATATGAGTAAAATCCTGCATCTGAAAATGGCGATGAAGTAAACATAATTTTAAAGAATGACATCAACTCAATCCTATGCAATTCCCGATGAACAGGGCTATTTCGGCCAGTTCGGGGGAGCCTATATACCGGAAATGCTGCACCGGAATGTGGAAGAATTAAGGAACCGGTACCTGGAGATCATGCAGGAAGAACTTTTTCAACTCGAGTTCCAACAGCTCTTGCAGGATTATGTGGGGCGCCCGACACCTTTGTATTTTGCTGAAAGGCTCAGTAGCCGGTATAAAGCCAATGTATATCTAAAGCGGGAAGACCTCTGTCATACCGGAGCCCATAAAATAAATAATACCATCGGACAGATCCTGCTTGCACAGCGACTTGGAAAAAAGCGAATCATAGCAGAAACAGGTGCCGGACAACATGGAGTGGCGACAGCAACGGTTTGCGCGCTCAAGGGAATAGAATGTATTGTTTACATGGGGGAAAAAGATATTGAAAGGCAGGCCCCCAATGTAGCCCGTATGAAAATGCTGGGGGCAACGGTGATACCTGCCACCAGTGGCAGTAAAACGTTAAAGGATGCGACCAATGAAGCTATCCGTGACTGGATCAGTCATCCGCATGATACACACTATATCATCGGAAGTGTGGTAGGTCCGCATCCTTATCCGGATATGGTTGCCAGGTTTCAAAGTGTGATCAGCGAAGAGATCCGCAAACAGTTAATCGAAAAAACAGGGAAGGAATTACCCGACTATGTGATTGCCTGTGTAGGCGGAGGCAGTAATGCAGCCGGTGCTTTTTATCATTTCCTGGATGAACCAGCTGTAAAACTGATTGCTGTAGAAGCAGCAGGGGAAGGAGTGAACACCGGCAAATCAGCAGCGACAACGGCCTTGGGGAAACCGGGTATCCTTCATGGAAGTAAAAGCCTGCTGATGCAAACAGAAGATGGCCAGGTGGTGGAACCACATAGTATTTCTGCCGGACTTGACTATCCGGGTATCGGGCCCCTTCATGCCCATCTTTTTGAGAGTGGGCGTGCCACATTTATGAGTGCAACTGATAAGAAGGCACTCAACGCAGCTTTTGAACTGGCCAAAATGGAAGGAATCATCCCGGCCCTTGAATCCGCACATGCCTTGCATGCTTTGAAAATGATCAATTTTAATCCCGATGCTGTGGTAGTGATCTGCCTCAGCGGAAGAGGTGATAAAGACCTCGCTACTTATATGCAACATATTTCATAACGGAGCTAAATAGTGCAGGTTTCATAGACAGACCCTGATGATTGAATCAAGACGAAATTAAGATGAGCAGACTTCAGCAACTTTTTCATACAAAGAAAACCGGTGTTCTGAATATTTATTGTACCGCCGGTTTCCCGCAACTGGATTCCACTTTACCGGTTATGAGTGCCTTACAGGAATATGGCGCTGATATCATTGAACTGGGTATGCCTTTTAGTGATCCGCTGGCCGATGGTCCGGTAATACAGCATAGCAGTACGGTGGCAATCGCCAACGGAATGACGATCAAAAAGCTTTTTGAGCAATTACAGGGTTTCAGAAATAAAATTCACTTGCCAGTGATTTTAATGGGTTATATGAATGCGGTTTTGCAATACGGCTTTGAAAAATTTTGTGCTGATGCTGCAGTAGTAGGAGTGGATGGATTGATTCTGCCAGACTTGCCTGAATTTGAGTTTGAAACCATGTACCGTCCCATTATTGAACAACATGGACTTGACTTTATTTTCCTCGTAACGCCGGAAACAAGTCCGGAAAGAATTAAAAAACTGGATAGCCTGAGCAGTGGTTTTTTATATGCCGTTTCCTCTTCATCCACCACCGGGAGCAACGGAGAGCAGGGTGATATCACGAACTATCTGGGTCAGTTGCGTGCGATGGAGCTTAAAAACCCGATCCTGGTAGGATTTGGAATCCGGGATAAGTCCAGCTTTGATGCAGTATGTCAGCTGGCTGACGGAGGGATCATTGGTTCTGCCTATATTCGGGCCCTGGAAAACAGCAAAGATGTTAATGCATCCACAAAAACCTTTTTATCGTCCATACGGGGCTGAACGGGCTTTGTTGTCCGGGCAGTTTGATTAATTTTGTACCCTGTCCCTGTAGCAATGACGAAAGCAATTATTACCATGAAAAGATTATTGACCCTTGCCTTTTTATTACCATTGTTTGCCCTGGCCCAGCAGTCGAATACCAGTTTCACCATTGAAGGAAAGCTGGATGGATTTACTGATGGGACCAAGATCAGTTTATACCAGAATGGGGCACAAACCCCATGGCTGACTACTACACTTCAAAAAGGAAAATTCAGCTTTACAGAAAAAGCGGAAGAGCCCCTGCTTTGCTTTATTGTGATTGAGAATGAAAAATCCGCCATTGAATTATATGTGGAGAGCGGTACTATTTCTGTCAAGGGAAATAAAAATCAACCGGGTAAGTTTGATATCAGCGGGTCTAAATCACACAAGGAATTCAGGGAATTTGTAGATGCTTTTACACCAGTGGCCCAGCAACTGAATAATATGGCTGCTGTAATCAACGGTACCATGCCCGGACAACAAAGGGATTCTCTGATGAATGTTTATACGGGCATGCAGGAATCACTGCAAAGTGAAATTGATAAATTCATCAATAATAAACCCTCTTCTTTTGTCAGTGTATTTATCCTGAATGCCACTTACCGGTTCAATGAAGATATCGTGCAACTGGAGAACCGGTTTGCCAAACTGAATGAAAAAGTTCGTCTTTCTGCAACAGGCAAACAACTGGATGAATTTATTGCCCGCAGCAAGATCGGAGCAGTAGGAACCATGGCACTTGATTTTACACAGCCGGATACTTCAGGCAATCCCATTAGCCTGGCATCATTCCGCGGCAAGTATGTCCTGGTAGATTTCTGGGCCAGTTGGTGCGGCCCCTGCCGGGCAGAGAATCCAAATGTGGTGGAGAACTACCAGTTTTTCAAGGATAAGAATTTTACCGTATTAGGTGTATCACTCGACAGACCCGGCTATCGCCAGAACTGGATTGATGCCATCAAAAATGATAACCTTAGCTGGACACATGTAAGCGACCTGCAATGGTGGAATAATGCAGCCGCCAAATTGTACAATGTGGAAGGTATTCCATTGAACCTGCTGATTGATCCCAATGGAAAAATTGTGGCCCGCAACCTCCGGGGACCTGAGTTGCGGACCAAATTATGTGAGATACTGGGCGGATGCAACTGACCTGTCAGTTTATATCTTTTCCGGTTTTCAGTTTGTCAATTATCGTTAGTACACTATTCTTATTATTATTATCGGGTGCTAATGGCAGGGCCATATTGGCAAATTTCAGTGCATTTTTAAAATCGCCTAATCCAGAATAGCCCCTTGTCATCCCCATCAATGTGGTAAACTGCCCCGGGTATTTTTCATAATTGCCTTTAAATACTTCAAAGGCATCTTTAAAATATTTCAGATTCAACAGCTGGCGGCCATATTGGTGTACTTCGTTCATTGTACCAAAGGGGAGGGCTTGTTTCATTGCAGCTGCCGCTTCTTCATTCCGTCCCAGTTTGTTCAATACCTGGGCACGGGTGCTCCAGGCAGTAAAACTGTGATCTCCTCCGAAATTATGAGTGGATGAATCGGTCCATAATAATGCTTCTTCCAGATTTGCATTGTTTTGCACACACCAGGCAGCAGCCTGATCCCAGCTTTGCCAGATAAATCCTTTTTCTGTTCGGAGTTCCCTGCGGAAAGAAGCGATCTGCTCTTTGATCAGGTCGGTTTCAATGCTGAAAGGAATAGCCAGTTTTTCCCATTGCAAGCTCACTACTGCGCTATTCGGTGTCTGGTTACTGAATTCATATTTCAGCCATTCCACGGATTCCTGCAAAGGCCGGGGCTTTACTTTTACCCGAAGGGCATCTTCAGCAGGGTTATAATAATAACTGCCCCAGGAGCTGGCATTTTTTGAAAAGATCAGGGTAGATTCTTCCGGACCATAGGCGATAAAAAATCCATACCGGCCAGCTGACAGCATCTGCCCTTCAATTTTTACATCAGTGGAGAACTCAAAAACAGTGTTCTCATTGGCACCCGCCCTCCAGGGAGCAGCTTTTGTATTACCAAATCCCAGATCGGTATAGCCGGTATGTACCAACTGTCCCCAGATTTTGCCCTCACGGCCTTTTACCGCGGGCCGGTCATAATGGATGATGACATCTGTAAGACCTACTCTTTCACTTACTGTGGCTTTTTTATTACCCCCGCTGGGAGCTGTGGTCAATGGTATCTGGGAAATAGCCATTCCGGATAATAGTAATGAAGACAGGGAGATGAGTAAATATTTCATATGAATTTATTTTGCAGGAGCAAACTACCATGAATTTATGGTCGTCCTCAAATGATTATTATAAGTGCTTTAACAGCAGGATGAACTGCAACCGGCTGTGATATAAGGAAATTAAAATGTAACTTGCTGTTGAAACCTTACCTGTCCAAACGAAAATTAAAATCCACAAGATGAAAATTCTTTTCATTGCGATTGCTGTCAGCTGCTCACTTCATTCTCAGGCACAACTCATTAAACGTATCAAGGATCGGGTGGAGGGCAAGGCCAAATCTGAAGCCAGTCAGGCTAAAAATGATGCACAATACAAAGCCAGGCAGGCCGCCCGGCAGGAACTGGAAGATTTTAAATCCGAGTTTGATTCCACTGATATAGATTATGCATTGCTCCTGAGCGATAATTCCGGTCTGTTTGGTGGGCGGGGCCGCAATGAAACCGGCGCAAAATTCATGCGGCTGACTACCATTGCCCGTTCTTTTTACCGTGATCAGGATCTGAGTGATGAAGAAAATGCACGTCTCAATCTTCATTTCGGACAGTCGGCCTATGCAACCGGCCGGTATGTCTATGCAGCCAAAAGACTGAATGCCGCACAGGGATATTTTGAAAAAGCGGGAATGACCAGTGATCTCAGTTACCTGAAATCGATTGCCAGTCAGGGATTATTATATACTTCCATGGGTCGTTTTTCTCAGGCAGAGAAATTTACTTCCATGGCGCTCAATAAACGGGAGGAGAGTCTGGGTAAAACCAATATGGCGGTGGCTGCTTCCCTGAATAATTACGGGGTATTACATTATAACCTTGGGCAGTACAATGAATCAGAAAAAGATTTTATAGCTGCCATCAGTGTAATCGAAGCGAACAAACAGCAAACTGCGATGTCGTATGCTATCCTGCTGAATAACCAGGCCATCCTGTACCAGTCAATGGGCCGTTACAATGAAGCGGTGGCTTTACTGAAGAAAGCGCTTCAACTGGCCGGTCAGCTGGAAGTGAGCAAGGCAAGAAATCACCTGAAATTCTTTTCCAATCTGGCCCTTTTGTATCAGCAGATGGGAAAATATACGGAAGCAGAGGAAATCTACCGCGGACTGGAAAAGAGACTGGAAAAGGGAAAGCCTGATTTTGCTAATTTTCTGAATAACGTGGCAATACTGGCCATGTTGATGAAGAAGGAAGATAAAGTAGAGCAGATGCTGAAAGCGGCAGCTGAAATCTACAAGGTAAATTTTACAGAGCGTAGTCCTGCCTATGCCAAAGTGATCAATGACCTTGGGAATTTTTACCGCTATAAAGGGCGATATGAGGAAGCCGCCCCATTACTGGAGCAAGCGCTTCAAATCAGGGAAGAAACCCTGGGAGATGTTCATCCGCTTTATGTACAATCAAAAGAAGATCTGGCCATTCTGAAATGGAAAAAGAAAGATATCAGTGGTGCCACACTGTTGTACAGAGAAGTCATGGAAAAAACCCTTGACTTTGTGAATCGATATTTTCCTCCGCTAAGTGAGGCTGAAAAAACCCGTTACTGGGATTTGTTATCACCAAGGTTTGAACGCTTTTATAATTTTGCCATCGACGCAGCTCAGCATACAAAAGAACTGGTGAATGATATGCTGGAATACCGGCTGGCCACCAAGGGCCTCCTGCTGAGTTCCACCAAAAAAGTAAACGATGCAATCCTGAACAGCGGTAATCAAAAGCTGATCAGGGATTATTCGGACTGGCTCGACAGTAAAGAGCAACTGACTGCTCTCTACGCTTATTCCAAGGAAGATTTACAGGAGCAAAGCATCAATGTGGATTCGCTGGAAAAAGCCACCAATGCCATGGAGAAAAGACTTTCTGAAAGTTCCAAAGAATTTTCACAGTTCTTTTTTACCAGTAAAACCAGGATGGCTGATCTGCAAAAGGAACTAAAAGCCGATGAGGTGGTGGTAGAGATCATTCGTCTGCGGCAGTTTGACCAGGTACTGACCGATCAATGCAGGTATCTGGCTTTAATCATCAGTAAAACAAGTACCGAGCCTCAGTTACAATTATTGTCAAACGGGAATGATCTGGAAGGCAAGCATGCCAAGACTTACCGCTTGTCAATGAAAAATAAATCGCCGGATGAAAATTCTTATACCCAGTTCTGGGCACCCATTGATCCTTCCGTGAAAGGGAAAAAGAAAATCTGGTTCTCACCTGATGGGGTGTACAACCAGGTAAATCTTTATACTTTTAAAAAGCCCGGTGCGGATTACCTGATCAATCAGTACGACATAGTATTAGTGGGTAATCCGCGTGATCTGGTGACCAGCAAAAGCAAAAACACCATGGGGTCGGGTAAAAAAGCCACCTTGTTGGGATTCCCTGATTATGGATCAGGGACGGTGATTGTGCAATTGCCTGGCACGAAAGTAGAAGTGGATAATATCAATAAACTGCTCAAGACATCGGGATTCCAGGTAGCAGAGCTTACACAAAGAGAAGCCACAGAGACTAATCTGAAATCAGCCCGCAAAGCGTCCATCCTGCATATCGCCACCCATGGCTATTTCCTGAAAGATGTGGAGAAAGCCAGCTGGCCAATCGGGGTACATGCTGATTATGCAAAAGATAATGTATTACTCCGTTCCGGGCTGATGCTCACCGGTGCCGGTGAAGCCAATAGTGCTGCACAAACCCTTGACAGCAGCAATAATGGAATCATGACTTCTTATGAAGCCATGAACCTTGATTTGAAAGGTACTGATCTTGTTGTACTCAGTGCCTGCGAAACCGGTTTGGGTGAAGTGAAAGCAGGGGAAGGGGTTTATGGATTACAACGTGCATTCCTTGTAGCGGGTGCAGAAGCCATCATCATGAGTCTGTGGAAAGTGGATGATGAAGCTACCCAGTTGCTGATGAATAATTTTTATGCGAACTGGGTGAAAACAAATGACCGGCAAAAAGCCTTTAAACAGGCCCAGCAGCAATTAATGGCAAATGAAAAATTCAAAGCCCCTTTGTATTGGGGAGCATTTGTGATGATGGAAGACTAGAGGGAAGTCGTTAGTAAGCAGTCGGCAGTCGGCAGTCAGCAGTCGGCTCCCGATAGCTATCGGGACGGCAGTCGGCAGTCAACAGTCGTGAGATAAATAACGAAAGGGAATTTTGCATTGAGAAAAACCCAATACCCAATATCTAATAACTAATACCCCACCTTCGCTAAGGCTACGGCGGGCGAAGCAATAACTAATACCTGATACCAAATACCCAATGAATATTTCAGGAGAATACATGTTGACTAATGTCAGAGAAATGGCCTCTGGCTTTTTATTGATGCCGGATCATCGGTTTCAGTTTTTTTTCAGCTATGGGGCACTGGACCGGCAGGCTAAAGGTGAATGGGAGTTGGAAGGAGACCAGGTGGTATTCAGCAGTGCAAAATGGTCAGGCGCTGATTTTACAATCATCAGTAGCAAAACTGAATCACCGGAAGAAGGGATTATTGTTTTACTGGATCCACCCAATCCCATGTTGGCGGCTTATTTGCATTTAAGTCTTTCAGGAGGTCAGGAAAATAGCTGGATTCAATTTCGCGGTCCGGGAGAATTAAGATTAGAACCGCAGGAATTTGATTCACTGGCCATACAATTTGAATTTTGTCCGGAGCGGTTTACTGTCTTACCCATAACTAAAGGGCATAACCAGTTTGTCATCCGGCCTGAACAAACTTTATTTGAACTCTATCTTCATCAGTTTAGATTGCAGCATACAGCGGAAGGATTGTCTGGAAGGCATCCGTTACTGGAAGGATCCTTTGTGTACACGCGTACCGGTTCTGCAGCACCTTAATAGATTCTGCCGTAACTTCCCCCTGAAAAATTTCATTTCATGAACATCGGCAGGAACGGTTTAATGATCATTTTTATTCTGGTTGGATGTAGTATCACCCCGGGTATTTATGCCCAGCAATTTGGCGGGAATCCGTCAGGATTGCAATGGCGGCAGTTAAATACCGATACAGCCCGGGTAATATTTCCGGAAGGAATGGACTCTGTGGCTAACCGGGTAGCTTCAGTGGTGCATTTTATGGCCGGCCGGCAGCCTTTTTCACTGGGAAAGCAACAGCATAAAGTAAATATCGTTCTGCAAAAACAAACTGTTGTAGCCAA
>DAORJS010000064.1:0-11346 GCA_035439185.1 Chitinophagaceae bacterium | reverse complement strand
AAAAGAAGGAATATATTCCTGACCGTAAAAGAAAGTCTGCACAATATTGCCAGACATGCCAATTGCACCCGGATAGATATCAGCATTACAGAAGAACCCGGCGCTTTTACCCTGTTGATTCAGGATAATGGCCAGGGTTTTGACAACCGGAATACCCGACTATTTGGAAATGGCTTAAAAAACATGGAAATCAGGATCAGTCAGGCCGGAGGAACCTATCAAATCAGTTCAACTCCGGGAAATGGAACAGTAACGGAAATCCGGATGCCGGTATAACATTTTTGTGTTAGGTTAACCCGCGCATACCTGCTTACTTTTGTATTACAGCATGATTCAGGTAGCCATTGTAGAAGATATCAGGGAGATCAAAGAAGGTCTCGAATTACTGATCGACAGCAGTGAAGGGTTCCGTTGTATCAAAACCTATTCCAATGCCGAGGAAGCGATGGCGGATCTGCCCCAAATCAATCCGGATGTGGTGCTAATGGATATCAACCTGCCCGGTATCAACGGCATTGAAGCTGTGCGTTCCCTGAAACCGAAAATACCGGCTACCCAGTTCATCATGAGTACGGTTTATGAAGATGATGAAAATATTTTCGAATCCCTCAAGGCAGGGGCCAGTGGTTACCTGCTGAAAAAAACCGCTCCATCCAAAATACTGGAGTCCATCACAGAAGTGTACAATGGCGGCTCCCCCATGAGCAGCCAGATTGCCCGGAAGGTGATTGGATCTTTTCAGCAAAAAAATTCGATTGAAGACAGCAGCCTCCTCACCCAACGGGAAAAGGAAATCCTGAAATTACTGGCCCGGGGACTCCGTTATAAAGAAATAGCCGCTGAATTAACGATCAGTATAGATACGGTAAGGACACATACCCGTCATATTTACGAAAAACTCCAGGTCCAGAGCCGGATCGAAGCCATCAACAAGGTGCTGGGTAAATAAGCCCTCACATTTTTTTGCGATGTCCCGGTATGGGAATTATAAGAAGATTTGTAGTAGCATCAGGCAAAGTAAACCCGGGCAACCAAACCCGGTTTACTTCGGCCTGGTAAAAATTACCATGAAAACAATACTGATTTCGGCACTGCTCTTCCTCCTGCCATTCATCGCCCTTGCGCAGTCTCCCTTGCAATTCGACATCTTTAGCTGTAAGGCACCGCCGGGTTATGCATTAAAGGATAATAAGGAAAAACTGTTTTTTGAAAAGATTGAGGGCAGTGCATATTGCCAGTTGTATTTATGGAAGGCCGTAAACGGTGAATCGGATCCTGAAAAAGATTTTGCCCGGGACTGGAACAATTTTGCCGTTACCCCTTACCAGCTAAGTGCCCCGGAAACAAAAGAAATGAATGCTGCAGACGGGTGGACAATTATCAATGGTGCGGCACGTGGTACTTATAAAAATATTCAGTTTGTCATCAGCATCAGTACTTATAGCAAGGGAGCTATAACCTATGCCATCGTATCGGTTTTAAACGACAGGAAATACCTGGCAGATGTCAATCAGTTTACGGCCACGGTTGATCCTGATCTGAAAAAATTTAAATCTGGTAATACTGTTATTAAATCAGCCGCATCTCAACCGGGGCAATTAATGAGCATGACCAAACCCACTACCAACTTTGATGATGGCTGGATGGCCAGAGCAATGACCAGCTATGTACAATTACAGAAATCCAATACCGAAATCAGATTATACTATGTGGATGCCGCCCTGGATGATGCGAAATCAAATATGATTGATGCGCCTGAATATTACTGGAAACAATATGTAGAACCTTATTTTAATGTGCGCCAGCCTGAAAAATGGAGCGGCGTGGAATACCCGGTCATTTATTTCATGCAGGGCAAAGCAACCAATAAACAAACCGGGGTTTCCTGTTTTGTAGCAATTAAGATTGTATATAACGGTGGTGCAAGGCCCATTGTGGTGATCTGCCCGGACCAGGCGAGTTATCAGCGGCAATTTGCGCATCCCAATGATCTGGACCGGATGCTCAGTTATAATAAGTTTGCTGTAACTGCCAAAGATATCATTGGCACCTGGAATGGAGGTGGCGGCGGCGGATTAGAATACTATAATGCGTATACAGGGAATTATATGTCCAGTCATACCTTATCAACCACCGACGAATTCATCTTTAACAGCAATGGCACTTATAGCAGTATGTATCGTTCGGCCAATATCAATGGCGGGAATGCACAATTTGGCGGACAGGATTTCAAAGGGAAGTTCAGCTGTACAGATTGGCAGCTCAGTGCCAGCAACCGATTCCGTGAAGTGACCACAAACTTCAATGCCCAGTTAATTGCTGTGAAGGGAGGTTACCTGCTCTATCTTCAGGACAAAGTGAACAGCTCCATGCAATACACTTTATACCGGTCTAAATAAAAAAGTTTCAAATTCATTAACCATTCAAACGGGAATTTTTATGAAAAGAAAACAGTCCTTCCATTTGATTAGCCTGGCCCTCCTTTTGCTGATGTCAACACAAGGCCTGCAGGCGCAGACCGAAACCCTGCCAGATATGACCTTCCCTACCCTGCCTTATACACCAAAGCTTAAAAAAGGCTGGGTGGGTCAGTATGTATATGAAATTAAAATGGATGGAAAATCTGCCGGTCTTACCGGAGTCAATGAAACCTGGTATAGTGTAAAGGCCAATAATCAGCATTCCGGTTTTATTGAATTTCCCATGGAAGTCAGGGGCGCGATACGTGTCAACCAGCCAGATAAAAACAATGGCACCCGATGGGAAAGCTGGATCCGTTCGGGAAGCAGCAAAAGCTGGTCGAATGTGGATGTACTGATACAAACCCGGCAACCGATGGCTGGAATGGCAAAAGACGGCATTACCGGTAAACTGGAAAAGACTTTCCGGTATGGCTCCGATGGTAATTGGGCAGAAGGCTGGCTGGAAAATACTGATCTGCAGATCGATCATACGGAAGGGAAATACAGTTTTGCCGTTCCTTATGTTTCTTATAAAGCACCCGGAACAGAAAAACAGGTGAACACCGTGTACAAGCCTTTCAAAGTTGATTCACTGACAAGGGAATTAAGTCCTACGCATGATTTCCGCGATCTGATCTTTGTGCAATTTCCCGAATGGAAAATAGTGGAGGGCGTTTTCAAGGAAGGGCAGCAGGAAATCATTATCCGGAAAAGAATCCCACTGCTGCTGCAGCAATCTGCTTCCAGAGCCGGCAAGGAAACCAAATTATCAGCAGCCAAAGGTTATATGGATTTTTACATGGTACTGAAGAAAATTGGCTGAATAGCGGGTATCAATCAGAATGGCGATCAGATCAGTTGTAACTGAACAGCTGTTTTGATCAGCATCGCAATATTCCTTGCATCAAATTTGGCCAGTAAATTTTTACGATGAGTATCAACCGTGGCCACACTGACAAAAAGTTTGGCAGCGATTTCATTATTGGTCATTCCACTGGCGATTAACTCCAGTACTTCTTTTTCACGACGGGTGAGTACCGGAATATCCTGCCTGCTTTGCTGCAGGGAAGTGGCGGCTTCTGCACTTAAATAAAGTTTTCCTTTCATCACGGTGGAAATTCCGGTCAATATTTCTTCCTGTGTGGCGTTTTTGAGCAGGTAACCGGAAGCTCCATTATCCATCATCCGCTGAATAAAACTAAGCTGATTAAAAGTGCTGAGGCCGATGATAAAAACACCGGGATACTTTTTTTTAACCTCCGCACAAAGATCGATTCCGCTTTTGTCAGGCAGGTTGATATCCATGAGTATCACATCGGGCAATTCCTGCTGAAGAAATGCCATACAGGATCCTGCATTCATGGCATGACCAAGCCATTCGATACCCTTTTCATTTTGCAAAAGCGACCGGATCCCTTCAATGACCATATAATGGTCGTCGACTATGAAAATCCTGGTGGTCATGGTTCATTTAATTCAATATGAACGGAAGTACCCTGTCCGGGTTGAGAATCAATATCCAGCTTTCCTTTCAGAAAATCAACCCGGTGCTGAATATTGCTCCAGCCGATACCATGAGATTGCCTTAAAATGGATGTATCAAATCCGCGCCCGTCATCTTCTACTGTAATACTTAATTGTCCGCCCTGCCTGGACAGTTGCACAATAGAATTACCGGCGCCGGCATGTTTAATCGTATTATTGATCAGTTCCTGCACGATCCGGTATACAGCGATGGAAGTCGTTTGATCAATGCTGGCATTCTGCATACCGATGGATTGATAACTAACTTTAATAGCACCAGATTGATTGATATCATTACAAAAATCGCGCAGGGCAGTATCCAGGCCGAATTTAACCAGGGCCTCGGGCATCATATTATGGGCTACACGACGCATTTCCTTAATAGAACTGTCCAGCATATCCATGCTGCGTTCAAATGCCTGATGATTTTCAGGCGTCATGATCAGGTTTCCTTTCATGGTGTTGAATGAATGTTTTATACCCGACAACATACCTCCCAATCCGTCATGCAGATCTTTTGCCAGGCGGGTTCGTTCCTGTTCCTCTCCTTTGAGTACAGCTTCTGTAGCCATCAGCTTCTTCTCGGCTTCCAGTTCACTGATCCTTCTGGCCTGCAGGTGTTGCTTCTGCCGGTAATTACGGTACCCCAGGAGTGAAATCAGTAAAACAGCGGCGATACCACCCATCAGGATATAATTAAAGGTCTTCCTTTTTTGCAGGGATGCCTGTTGAAGCGCGATCTGTTTATCTTTTCGTTCGGCCTGAAACTTCGCCTCCAGTTCATTGACCTTATCCCTGTTATAACGGGCCTGCAGGGAATCGTTAATTCCAACCAGTCTTTTCAGATAATCAAAAGCAGCTGCTTTATTCCCGGTTTTTTCTTCGATCTCCACCAGGTTGGTCAGACTATATTGTATCACCTGTTCCAGATCCAGTTCTTCCCCCTTTCGGATGGCCAGTTGCAGGTAATGCCTGGCACTGTCATAATCGCCTTTCTCTCCGTAATAGTAGCCGGTATTATGCAGCATGTTGGCCACTTCATATTCATTACTGATCTGTCGCATATAGGCCAGTGCCTTTTTATCATAATAGACTGATGAGTCAAATTTCTTCAACCCATATCCATAATAACTGGCCAGCAAGTTGTTGGTAATACCCAACTGATATATATTTTGTACCTCCTCCGCCTTGACAAGATTTTCCTTCAAAGGCAGCAAAACAGAATCAAATTTTTTAAGATCAATCAGCACCGACATCACGCTATTAACGGAACTGATGATACGATTGGGTTCTTTCATGTACAGGGCAGCCCCGTGTGCTTTTCTGGCATAATAAAGGGCCTTATCATTATCCTTGAAATAGCCATAGATCGTTGCAAGGTTATTGTAAGGAAAGAATACCATGCCTTCTTCTCCGCAGGCATGCAGTATCCGGATAGCTTCGGTATAATAGAAAGTAGCTGAATCATACAACTGTTTCTTGTGACAGATCGTACCATAACTATGGGTCAGCAGACCTTCCTGTTTCTGAAAAGCCTTTTCCGTCCGGCCTTTTACCAGTTTCATTGCCCGGTCATAAAATACCTTACCGCTATCCATTTCCATCTTATCTACCAGCAAAACCCCGGTTAAGCGATAAGCCGTAGCCTGACCCAGTGAATAATTTATTTTTTGAGAGAGACTGATTGCTTCCTTTGCCATTGCCGCGGCCCTGACCGGATCAGCAAACTGCAGCTTCACTACCAGATCATTCATCCGGTTTACTTTGACTGTATCATCCGGCAGATTATTGATGATTTGCTGCAGACTATCCACCACATTGGGCTGCGTCAGGCAAGTCATCCAACTCAGTACCAGGAGAATCAAACAATAGAATTTCCGCATGGGAAGGCAATTTTTACTATCAGTCAATACAAATTAACAATCAGTTAACCGGAATCCTTCTCCCCCTTTTCCATGATTTTCAGCTATCATGAAATATCACACTTTTCCGGGATAGGGTTACAGTAAATGTAAAGCCATATTTACAGTGTAAACCAGTAAAGTTTCTCACACTGAAAATACCAGGCAATATGAAAACTACTAAACAGTCTTTCCATACACTATTGCTGAGAATTGTACTCGGCTTTCCGGGCATCCTCTTTGCAGGATATGGCCTTGCCCAGAAGAATGACAGTATCATGCTGAATATCTGGGCTGATAAACTTTTCTGTAAAACCGAAATGGAAGACGCTACGGATGACGGAAGGGGCAACGAAGCCTTTGTACAATACCACTGGGCCATCGTAAATGCCAATAACGGATCCATCAGCAAAAGCGGCATCCAGGCCAATCTGGATATTAAAATGCTTTTCAGCGGCAATAACTACCCCCTGAATAAAACCATATTCGGTCAATATCCGATCCGCGAAAATGATATCCTCGTTATTATTCCGGTTATCTGGGAACAGGACAGAACCGGCCCGGATGTGCTGACTGCATTTAACCAGAACATGGTTACCTGCATCAATACGATTGCAAGCCAGTTGCCCGCAAAATATGCGACCCTCCGCAGCAATTACAGCAACAGTGGTACGGGATATTATACCAACCTGATTGTTGATGTAGACAAGGTCAGAACCCTGAACTGGAATTCCTTTACCGGACTCCCTTCATTTAAGGATCTGCTGGCACCCGTCCGGGGCAGTGCGGCCACCCGTCCTGTAGGCATCAGCAGTAATTTTGAATTTACCCCTGCTATTTTCACTTTTTCCCGGGCCTCCTTATACATGTTTGAATACCTGGCTCCCGGTTCTGATAACAAAAATAATACTATACAATTCCAGGCCAACTATATTGAAGGATTTGTCGGTGACCCTAATAATCGTCCTAACTATTCAGTCTTTATCAGTGTACAGAAAAGAACAATTAATCCATCCGTCATCAATCCTCCGCCCCCTGTTGTCACCCCACCTTATCAGGCTGGAATCTGGCAGGGCAGTTGGGATGGGTTAGCTGATCCTTTCTTTAAAATGAAAATCAGTGCGGATGGTTTCTTTCAATTGTATGACAGTTATAATATTGCCCGTCAAAGCGGAAGCTATACAATAAGTAATGACCAGTTCAGTGGAAAAATTACCCTGAACAGCAAAAAATATGAATTAACCGGAAGTCTGAACCGGACAGCCGGCACTTTATCCGGCAGCTGGAAGTATAACGATGGGTTTACTGCTAAATCCGGAACATGGTTTCTGAGAAAACAATAACCTATTTACCATTTCCAAAATAACTAGCAATTAATATGAAAAAAACACTCTTTATTCTGACCTGCCTGATGCATGTCTGTTTTTTTGTGCTTGCACAACCCGATAAAAAACCGGCACCCAAACCAACGAATCAGCCGGATATGAACAAAATGCTGGAAGAAGCCATGAAGGCCGAAGGCATGAGCAAGGAGGAACAGGAAGAAATGAAGGAGATGATGAAGGATATGATGCCTGCCATGAACGAAGTGAATGCAAAAACGGCTGATTATCCTGAATTTACCAGCAACAGAGAACTGATTCACAAAAAGGATGCTGTCAGAATCGCCGCCTTTTCCAAAAAAGCACTGACCAAAACTGATGTAGCCGGCTATGCCAACGGCCTTTATACAAAGATGATGGCGAAAGCTGACCCGGCAGAAATGGCCATCGTAAAAAAAGTGGTGGCTATGAAAACTAATGCAACTGATATCGGCAAAGCGGCCATACTTTCTATGTTACAGGGACACCCACAGGCGGCTCTGGCTTTAAGTATCAAAGCTGTGGTCATCGATCCGTCTGATCTCAACTGGCAGAACAATATGGGAGCCTTGCTGACCAGCTATGGTTATCCCGAACAGGCCATGCCAATGTTGAAAAAATTAAAAATAGACATGCCCTGGAACAGCACAGTTCTGAACAATATCGGACAAGCCTGGCTGAGCGCCGGGGAAACGGACAGTGCGAATCGCTACTTCCAGGCCGCCGTTCGCTTCAACCCGCAACATCATGAAGCCCACACCGGCAAAGGATTGGTAGAAGAAGCCAAAGGCAATCCTGAAAAAGCTGCCAAGACTTATGAGGAAGCCATGCATAATTCTGTCAACCCCTTTATTGATCAGGTGCGCAAGAATAATAAAAGCAGCAAGGGGGATCTGGATTTTGAAAAGATCAAACGCAATCTCGCTATCTATGAATATTTCCCGAAAGACTGGATGCCGGAGGTCCCGGTGTTGCATAACAACGTAAAATATTACAACGAGGACTATGGCATGATCAAAGGATACAAGGAAATGATCAGTGAACTCGGGCAGCGGATCAATGACATGACGAAAACACTGGGCGGCGAACTGGATGATCTGGCCAATGGCGATGAAAAGAAATTTGTCAATGAAATGTTCAAGAGCAGCATGCAGGGCCTGAGCTGGATGAGTAAGCCTGCCGTTGCAGTAATGGGAGTATTGTCAGCCTATACCACCAAATGGCATTTAGATTATGCTGATACCCTGAAAAAAATCGGAGAGTGGACATACCAGTTAGATACAAAAAGACAGAAAGAGATCGATGCGATCTATAAGCAGATCAGTGATCAGCGCGGCACCACTTGCCAGCAGTTCAAAGGACAGCTGGATAAATTAGAGAATGACTTCATGCAGGAAGTAAATACCCGTCTCCGCGAACTGCTGATGAGAAAGACAGAAGAGTACCGTCAGTGGCTGAATGCCTGGTGTACCTGGAGCTGGTATGTCACCGGCAATACAAAAAATATCATCCTGATGCAGGATATCAATTTTACGCAATACCTGGCAGAAATGTACATACATATTGTAACTTCTATGGTAGTAAAACCAGAGCATTGCAATCCCCCGGTAAAGGATGAAACACAAAAAATTTACCCACCCGAAATTCCCAATTTCGCCTGCCCTGCCGTGGTAAGTATTCCTGCCGGAGAGGAATGGGAAGATCTGGTGGCAGCCGCAAAGGATTTCGATGCCAATGAATACCTGATCAAAAAAACAGACAAGCCGGTACCCAATGTATCCGTAGCGTATGGCAGTAAGGGGATGGTAGCCGAGCCGGGAAAATCTTCTTTTATCAAAACGGCCAACGGCAGTATTACTCCGGGACTGGTCGATAACTCAGCTGATCCGGGAAATTCAGGATCACTTTCCAGCCAATATAAACAATTTATCCAGGAATATGGTGATGAAGCTGTAAAAGGGTTGGAATGGACTACAAAAGAACTGGAGGCAAGTCAGGATGAAGGGGCGGCCTGGGCAAGAAAAGAACTCACCCGGCTGATCAATGACTTTAAAAATGACAAATTATCTCCGGAAGAAATAAAAAAAATGGATAAACTGGGAGAGTTGTTATGGGACCACAACCAGCAGGTACTAAGAAGAAACAGCACACAGGTCAATAAATTGCTCGAACAAATGATGAGCGCTGATTGCAATGGCAAGCAAAAAAGCAAGGACAAATTAAAAGATCATATCAGAACGAATGAAGATGAGAACCGCCAGTCTGTCAAAGAACTGCTTGAAGACCCTGACCATAAAGAAGTGGAAACCGACCCGAATCAACCTGAGATTGACAGACTGACAAAGGAATTTAACGAGATTGTTAAGGATTATGTGAATGGGGTTGGCATGACCCGGAAGAGATTCAACAGAATGGAAAGGATCGCAGAAGTTCTTAACGACTATCGTGAAATAAAGCAAATCGGATCGGGCGGAATTCAACCCACCATCAGCAGCGGGCCACAGGCACCCGGAACATTTACGCCGAACAAAACTTTATTCCAATAAAAGAAACCAAGTTAAAATCATTAAATACAGCAACATGAAAAATAAATTATTTATCAACCTGACCCTGGTCATCCTGACCAGTTTGCTGACCCTGAACAGTCAGGCACAGCTCTTGAATAAATTAAAAAAGAAAGCAGAAAATGCAGTAAGCAAATCACCCGACAAGCCGGCCGGTAACACAGATCAGGCACCGACAGTCAATAACACTGACACGGCTAAAGGGACACCCGTAACAAATGCTGCCAATCCCACAACACCCAAAACCAATGGGGATTCCGATTTTATTCCCGGTTCCACGGTTTTGTACTTTGACAATTTTGAAAAAGAAAAACCCGGCGATAGTCCGGCCGGTTGGTTGACCACCAGTTCTGCGGAAGTAGTGGGTGTGGAAGGCCTCAAAGGAAAATGGCTGAAGATGGCGGCCCTGAGTTCCACCCATATCACCCGCAACAAGAAACAAAGCTGGAGCAACAGCTTTACAGTGGAGTTTGATATCCTGATTGTAAAAAAAGAGTATGATCCGCGGATAGATATCTCTTTGATCAATACCGCTGGCAGCCTGGTTACTGATGAAATGATTCTCCGTAATGCAAAACACAGTGCCTATGTCAGTCTTATACTGGGTGATGAAGGCAGAAAAACAAGAGTGGGTCTGGCAGGGAATAACAACATCTATAAATCCCTGGTTGACAGAATGAGCGATCAATTAATCTATAGTAATACCATTCCCGTTCATGTAAGCATGTGTGTACAGGGTAAAAGGTTCCGTTGCTGGTGGGATGATAAAAAAATTCTGGATATGGAAATGATAGATCAGCAATATATCCCCAACCAGCTTGGCTTTTATTTTGGTTCAGTAGGTGGCTCCGATTTCTATGTGACCAATATCCGGGTTGCCAAAGATATTCCGGCTACCAAACCAGCCAATCCGCCCGCCAACAATAATGCAGTTACAACACCTGATGAAGCGCCTGCGAATACCAATACAAAGCCTGCCAGCACAGCTGAGGCAGTGACAAAAGTTGATCTTCAAAGCAAAATTTTAACGGTCAGCCTTCCATACGCACAGATCATGAAGACAGGCGAGTATAGTTATACTTTTATGGCGACCAAAGAAGAAGGCAACTATAAAGAAAACTATTTCAAGATCAATCTGGAAACCGGGAATACCAGCCTGAGAGCGGAAACATTTAATTTTAAAGAGATCAATCAGAAAAATGCGTTGTATGGCACGAAAAAGTACCCGGAAATTAAAACTACAGAAGCAGTGCTGTTTTATGGGGCTGCTAAAAAACCTTATATCTACCGGTTTTCACCGATCATCGCCAATGGAACTATGGCATCGTATGTAGATGCCACACTGGAAAGACACCTGCCTCCTGTATCCGCCAGCAGCAAACTGGTCATAGAAAAAATGGAAGACGGGAAAGCCAGTGGGTATTTTACAATGGGCATCATGATTCAGGGTTTAAAACCGGTTACCAAGGGCGATGCCATGACGGAAACCTTTACTGATGGGTTTTCCGGGGAATTAAAATGTAAGTTTTCCAAT
>DAORJS010000063.1:0-11568 GCA_035439185.1 Chitinophagaceae bacterium | reverse complement strand
CTTCTATGTGCATTTAATCAGGAAGGGGACCCACCGGAAAGAAGACCCCAGGCCGTGGCCAGAAAGGCAGTCGCCAGCACCGAAATAACCAATCCGGCCCCAAACATCAGCTTTCTCCTGTCCGTAAAGTCTGATTCATTTTTAAAAAAATACCGGGCTACCACTTCAAATAAAAATCCGAGTGAATAACAAAGATTCGCCAGCAAACCATAGATCACAATACCAATGATGTCGAAGCTGCTAACCATGGGCAAAAGGAACAAGAAAAAGGCACCGGTAAAACCCACCACTATATTGTAAATCCAGCGACGCTTCTCCCACCAGCCAAATGCACTCAGGATGGAATTATCTTTTTCTATATTGAATAGATCCTTGCTTTCATTCATGAGGCAGGCATTTCTTCCGTTCTTTCAATTTTCTCCCGATAACTATCGGGATTTCAACTTTCAATTTCCTCCGCCCACTTATCCCTTTCATCCGGACTGAATTTCCAGGGAGCGAAATTGTTTTCAACATTGCTGAACATGGTTGTCCATTCCTGAGGGGAATTACTTTCTTCCATCACGAGGTAGCGGCGCAATTGTAAAATAATATCCAGCGGACTGATACTCACCGGGCATTCCTGCACACAGGCATTACAGGTGGTACAGGCGCGGAGTTCTTCCACTTTTATATAATCATGCAAAAGGCTTTTGCCATCTTCTTTAAATTCCTTGTTGGTATTGATGTTTTTACCCACTTCTTCCAGCCGGTCACGGGTATCCATCATGATCTTTCGAGGAGAAAGCAATTTACCGGTGGTATTGGCCGGACAGGCAGCAGAACAACGGCCGCATTCTGTACAGCTGTAGGCATCCATCAGGTTTTTCCAGCTTAGGTCCATGACATCTTTGGCACCAAAGCGTTGAGGAGCTGCCGGCTCGGTGGGAGCCAGTTCGGGTTGCATGGCATACAGGACTTCATTCTGGATCGAAGTCATATTTTCCATTTCACCCATGGGTTTTAAACGGGCATAATAGGCATTTGGGAAGGCCAGTACAATATGCAGGTGCTTGGAATAAGGTAGATAGTTGAGGAAGGCAAAAATACCAACGATATGCAGCCACCAGCAACCCCTCTCAATCATCACCAGGGATTCATTGCTGATGCCATTGAGGACCGGCTGCAGGTATTGCGATATCACAAAATTACCGGTGGGATGTGCCGCATAATGGGCTTCACCACGTATTTGGAGCAGGGTATCACTGGCATTCAAAAACAAAAACAGCGACATCAGCACCACTTCCGTGATCAGGATATAATTGGCATCACTGCGGGGCCATCCATCCAGGTCTTTGCTGATAAATCTTTTTAGTTTGATGATATTTCTTCTGATCAGGAAGATCACGCAGGCTACCAGTACCAATAAAGCCAGTACTTCAAAGGCATTGATCAGAAAAATATAAAAACCTCCGAGCGGACCGGCAAAGAGCCGGTGTTTTCCGGTGATCCCGTCGAGGACGATCTCCAGCACTTCAATATTGATAATGATAAATCCGGCATAAACAAAAAAGTGCATGACCGCCACCAGTGGATTGCGAAACATTTTTTTCTGTCCGAATGCCAGTAGCAACAGATTTTTCCAGCGCTGGGATGGATTGTCACTCAGGTCCTCGTCTCGTCCCAATTTAATATTCCGGCTGATTTCTCTTACTTTTTTACTGAAAAACCAGATGGCCACGGCGCTCAGTACAATAAACAAAACCTGTTGTGCGATTTGCATAAGCTGAAATTACGTTGCTAAATTAATGCGAAGTGGATGAGTGGGGAAATTTATTCAGCCTGCCAGTCTTCAGTCGACAGTCAGCAGCCAGCTCTCGACTCCCGACTAGAAAACCAGGGCCCTCAGTTTCAGTCCCCCGTTCGAAAGCTCCAGCGCAGGTGCCGGAAACTTAAAAGCACTCAAAACCTTAAACAAAAAACGGAGCCCCCAGCTATTGGTTTTGAATTTGGACCAGTCTATATCCGGTGCCAGGTACCATTGCCGGTATCTTTTGATATCCCTCCGGTCGAAAATGATATTCCCATTTTTATCCCTTGCCAGGTTTTCTATTCCGCCAAACATGCCTTCAGCACCATAGCCCAGGGAAAAACAAAGCCAGTCGGGGATTTTTGATTTGGGAAGAATCATTTTCAGGGGGGCACTTGCCCAATAGGTTTGTCCGTTATAATCCTTCAAAAATCTTTCAGGAGAAGATTTTCCAAAGAGTTCATCACTTCGCTGGTTCAGCGAGGGATCATTGTATTTTTTCCGGTGGAAGGACCATTTGAGTTTGATTTTTTGTTCATCCCAGGCCAGTTCCTGTGCAATAAAACTTCCCGATCCCAGGACATTGGCACCCATATCGGCCCAGCTCCATCCCCACTCAGCACTGCGACCATCCAGATACTCAATTGTGGTCTGGAAGGCAAAGGAAGTCAGTCCGCTGATCCATATCCTTTTTTTGCGTTCCATCCCTGTCCATTTCCAGATTTCATTATTCGCCCGGCTTTCAATCCAGGTGCCATAGAAATGTCCTATTTTATCCATCTGCAACCATTCCTTGCTGTCATTGAATGTATGAAATTTGGTTTTCGGATAATCATCATACCAGGCAGCCGCAAGCGCAGTCATCACTCCGCCATAACCCAGTATATTGAGTCCGGTGACTGCCCAGATACGGTTTTTTTGCTGGCGGGGTGTTAGCATTTGATTAGGTATACCCGAATCTTTTTTGATGCTATCGCTGATCAACAAGACTGAGGTAGCAGCAGAATCTGTTTGAGCCAATGCCAGGGTGCCAGAAAAAGAAAAAAACAGGGAGAATAATATTTGCCTGATGGATAAAGTCATTTTTTAGCCCTTTGGGTCAGTTTTTTTGGGTTTTGCCAGGTATTAAAAACGGCATAGATGACTATTTTTTCATTTTCAATTTCATATAAGATGATGTACGGAAATTTGCGGACAGAGGTTTGCCTGAATTGTTTAAAAATTTGCTTGAATGCAAATGGATGCTGCAAGATTCGGTAAACTGCTTTAGAGAATTCATCAAAGAATTTCAAATCTAATCCCTTGCTTTTAGATCCGTAGAAGGACATTGCTGCGGCAATATCCTGTTTGGCTTCTTCTAAAATTAATTCTTTATACCGAATGCTCATTTGCTGATAAGGGCCTTTTTAAGGCTACTGAGCGTATAGGTTTTGTTCTTCCCGGTTTTGTACCGGGCTTTTCTTTCTTCGAGTTCATTTTTTTGAACAGCAGATAATTCCCGGATTCTGTATTCTTCCATTTTAGTATCAACAATGGTATGCAGCGCTGAAAGAAATGCGGCATCATCAATTTCATTGATAGCCTGAGTCAGCTTTTTTTTGATAAGGGCTGTTGTCATAAAGTAGTTTCACCTCTAAGTTACAAAAAATGACCGGGAAGGAACCGGATTTGTTATTCTTGAATTTTGAACCGAAATTCGTCAGAATCTTAATATAACCATATGGACGCAGCAATTCAGGCAAGAGTCGATGCATGGCTTTCCGGCAATTTTGATAAGGCTACCAAAGATGAAATCCTTCGTTTGCAAAAAGAGAACCCGGCAGATCTGGCTGATGCTTTTTACCGGAATCTCGAATTTGGTACCGGTGGCTTACGTGGCTTAATGGGTTCCGGCACCAACCGGATGAATAAATACACCGTAGGAATGGCCACCCAGGGTTATGCCAATTATCTGAATCAATGCTTTCTTTCAACCGCCGAAGCTGCAGCGAAAGTGGACGGGCAGGTAAAAGTGGCCATCGCCCATGACAGCCGGAATAACAGCCGCTTTTTTGCAGAAACAGCAGCCAATGTTTTTGCGGCCAATGGGATCAAAGTATATCTGTTTGAAGAACTGCGGCCAACTCCTGAATTATCTTTTGCCATCCGCGCCCTTGGCTGTCAGGGAGGTGTGGTATGTACGGCCTCTCATAACCCAAAAGAATATAACGGTTACAAAGCATATTGGGATGATGGTTCCCAATTAGTGCCACCCCATGATAAAAATGTGATCAGGGAAGTTGATAAGATTGCTTCCGTAGACGATGTGAAATGGAGCGGAGGAGAAGCCAATATCATTCCGGTAGGCAAAGAACTGGATGAACAATACATGGAGATGGTAAAAAAACTGAGTGTGTACCCCGAAGTGATCGCAAAACACAGCGATATGAAGATTGTGTACACATCCATCCATGGAACCGGTATTAAACTGGTGCCTCCGGTTCTGAAAAAATTTGGTTTCAATAATGTTCATATCGTTAAGGAACAGGAAGTACCCGATGGAAATTTTCCAACTGTTGTCTATCCCAATCCGGAGGAAAGCGAAGCCATGAACCTGGGACTGAAACTGGCCAAAGAACTGGATGCTGATATTCTATGTGGTACCGATCCCGATGCCGACCGGCTCGCCATAGGAATTAAGGATAATAAAGGGGAGTGGATCCTGATGAACGGCAACCAGACCGCCGTACTGGCCTTCAACTATTTACTGGAAGCCCGTAAAACAAAAGGCATTGCGGGTCCCAATGATATGGTGATCACAACGATTGTGACTACACCCATGATTGATGCCATTGCAGCCGGAAACCAGGTCGGTTGTTACCGGGTACTGACCGGTTTCAAATGGATTGCTGCCATGATCCGTGAAAAAGAAGGGAAAGAAAAATATATCATCGGTGGGGAGGAGAGCTTTGGCCTGATGATCGGGGATGAGATCCGGGATAAAGACGGTGTCAGTGCCGTGGCCCTGCTTTGTGAAATGGCTGCCTATGAAAAAGAAAAAGGCCGCAGTCTGTACGAAAAACTGATTGATCTCTATGTACAGTATGGTTTATACAAGGAACACCTCATCTCCATTACAAAGAAAGGTATGGACGGACAGGCACAGATCGCAGCCATGATGGAAGGCTACCGGAACAATCCGCCACAGTCCATTAACGGGGTGCCGGTGGTGATGCTGCTGGATTATGAAAAACAAGTCAAGAAAAATCTGCAATCCGGAGGCGAATGGAAACTTGAACTGCCCAAGTCAAATGTATTACAGTTTGTGCTCGATGATATGACCATCATTTCCGCACGTCCCAGCGGAACAGAACCCAAGATCAAATTCTATTTCAGTGTCAATGATCAATTGAACAGTGCTGCTGAATTTGAAACCGTGAACGCCAGACTGGATGAAAAGATTAAGGCAGTGATTGCAGATATGAAATTATAAGGGGATCAATTGAAATCCCGACCTGCCTGCCGGTAGGCGGGTAGCAATCGGGAGAAAGTTGAGAATGGTAGGTCGCCTTTGTACTTTCAACTTTCAATTTTCAATCTTCAATTTTCAATTCTCATTGAATATCTTGCACCTGCTTATGAGACCCACCGAAGACAGTTACCGGCACAAAGGATTACGCAAGAAATTAGTTCAGGCCGTACAGGCCAAGGGCATTTCCGATGATCGGGTGCTGGATGCATTGCTGGCAGTGCCCCGGCATTTTTTTCTTGACTCCGCTTTTGATGAAGTAGCTTATGAAGACCGCGCCTTTCCCATTGGTGAAGGCCAGACCATTTCGCAGCCTTATACAGTTGCTTACCAGAGTCAGCTGCTGGAATTAAAACCTTTTTTGAAAGTGCTGGAGATTGGTACCGGCAGTGCCTATCAGGCCGTGGTACTTGCTGAAATTGGGGTACAAGTGTATACCATCGAAAGGCAGAAAAAACTCTTCGACGCAAACAAACAGTTTGATTTTCTTAAAAAATATCCCACGATTAAATTTTTCTATGGAGATGGCTTTGAAGGCCTGCCTACTTATGCCCCCTTTGACCGCGTCTTAATTACCGCAGCCGCACCTGAAATACCTGCCAAACTGGTGGATCAATTGAAAACCGGCGGCATGATGGTGATCCCCCTGGGCGCCGGTGATGTGCAGCAAATGCTCCGCCTGACCAAACTCGAAAACGGAGCGGTTAAGGAAGAAGTGTTTGATAATTTTTCATTCGTGCCGATGCTGGGAGGGAGGAGTAATTAGTCGAGAGTCGAGAGTCAAGAGTCGAGAGTAGTGTTTCAAAATATAAACTGGTGCCCCCGAAAAACAAGTTTATTTACCTCAAATCGGCCGTGATTTAAACAGGATTTACTGTTCTTTTTCCCCTTTAAAATCATCTTCGGTTTCATAGCTTCATCCAAAAATAAATATGGGTGATTATAGAGAATTACTGGGTTATCAAAAAGCATTTTCTCTGGCTATGGATGTTTTTCAATGTGTAAAAAAATTTCCCCGGGAAGAAAAATATAGTCTTACAGATCAGCTTAAAAGGTCTACTCGCTCTGTATGTGCAAATATTGCAGAAGCGTATAAAAGAAGAAGGTACAAAGATTATTTTATTTCAAGACTTAACGATGCGCAAGCTGAAAATGCTGAATCACAAGTATGGCTTGATTTCGCATTTGCTTGCGGATATTTAGATGAAATTAAGTACAAGGATTTAAGTCAAAAAAACGATGAGACTGCCAGGCTGATATTTTTTATGATTTCGAATCCTCTAAAATTTACCTGAAACTCTATAGATTATCGGACTCTTAACTCTTGACTCTCGACTCACGACTCTCGACTGTCTTCAAACGAACTGCTCCAAAACTTCAATCCTCTTCTCCACCGGCGGATGCGTGGCAAAGAGATTGTCCCAGGAGGCTGAACGATGGGTGGAAGGTTTGGGATTGTCAATAAATAGCTGTGCAATATCACGGCTTTCCACGGCTTCAATCAGCGGGTCATTTGAAATTTTGCGGAGGGCATTGGCCAGGGCATATGGTTTCTTGGTCATATCAGAGGCACCCGCATCCGCCAGGTATTCCCGGCGGCGACTGATACCAAAACGAAGTAAGATGGAAAGGAAATAGGCGATCGCAGTGATCACAATTGCGATGAGAATAATCGCTCCACTTCCCTTGCCATCACTTTTCTTTTTGCCTGAACCTGCAAAACGAAGACTGCGGAATGCTATTTCAGCCAGAAAAGCAAAAATGCCAACAAAGATGATGGAGATAATCAGAAGCCGTACATCCTTGTTCTTAATATGAGTAAGCTCATGTGCAATGACTCCTTCCAGTTCTTCATCATCCAGTTTATTAATAATGCCCCGGGACAATGAAATGGAGTAGGAGCGCTGGCTGATCCCACTGGCAAATGCATTGAGGGAGTCATCTTCGATAATGTACACTTTGGGCATCGTCATGCCCTGAGAAATACAAAGATTCTCCACCAGGTTATAGACTCTTTTATTCTCCATTCTGTCCAGCGGCTTACTGCCGGTTGCCATACGGATAAATGCAGCATGTCCGGCCCAGGCAATCAGGAACCAGATGCCAACCGCGGCCAGTACAACCGGCATGATCTGTAAAAAAAGCTGATTCGGATCTTCCTGATGTTCCCCGCGGGTAAAATAGAGGAGCGCGTATCCCATCCCCAGTAATAAAACCGGGAAAGCAATCAACAGCAAAATGGAATTGAAATTATTCCTGCGGATCTGGCTGTCTAAACCAACATACTTCATTCGATGGTGATGTTGAATGATGAATTATATATGCTGAATGCTGATCAATTAAAGAGGGTTTGAAAAAAAGCAGGTTAGCCAACCACCGGGTTGCGTTTTATCAGCAGCTTCCATTTAAAACCGGATCAGAATTTTACGGCAGGCGGCTCTGCTTGCGTGTATCTGTGCCCAGATCAAACATCACTTCTTTCCGGAAACCAAAATTCCTTGCGATCAGGTTGCCGGGGAAAGATTCAACAGCATTATTATATTCTGTGGTGGCACCATTGAAGAAACGGCGGCTGGCAGCCAGTTTGTTTTCAATATCGCTTAACTCTTCCTGTAACTGAAGGAAATTCTGATTGGCTTTCAGATCGGGGTAAGCTTCCACCTGCACTTTCAACCCCTGCAAAGCGGAACTTAATTGCTGTTCTGCGGCAATCTTTCCATCAATTGTAGTGGCGGAAACGGCAGCGGTTCTGGCCTCTGTTACTTTCAGCAGCAGGTCTTTTTCATGAGCGGCATACCCTTTTACGGTTTCCACCAATTGTGGTACGAGGTCGTGCCGCTGACGGAGCTGTACATCAATATCTGCAAAGGCATTCTGGCGGCGGTTGCGTAAACGCACCAGTCCATTATAAAGGCTGACGATCCAGATGATCAGGATAACAATGATTCCAACAATAATTAAAACTGGCATATTGGTATTATTTGAACACTGAAATTAAGTAAATAAAAGAAAACAGGCTATTCTGTGGTTTACATTTTATTAAAAAATAAAAAGCGCGAAGCAAAGAAAAGAGTGTGTTCAATTCTTTGGCCTTCGCGCCTTTGAGACATTACTTGATATCCGGGCATTGTAGACGTCCCTGATACAAAAAAGGAATTTTATTCCTAATTAACCCGGTTCATGAACCAGGTGCCACTACCTGTAGGCGTAGCGTTAGGTCCCCAGGTACCATTGGTCATTTTGCCTGAATTACTCCAATCAGCCTTGATGGAATACGTATTTCCACCACTGGCGTAGGTATAAGTGGCAGTAAATACATTTCCGGTCAACACCCAGGTGCCTGCCGCTTTGGAAGAAGCAGTGATATTGTCACCATCAGCAACGGTCAGCTTGCCGCCTGTTTCCACCACCATGGAAAAACCACTGTTGGGAGTATCCGTTCCACTACCGTATTTGCCTACCCAGAGTCCTTCTACCGGGTAAACAGGTGGATCAACTTCATCTTTTTTACAGGAACTGAAAATCATCATCATGGAAACAGCAGCAAGGAGCAACTGTCCGGAGAGAAACTTGAATTTCATAAATAAAAATTTGGTTTAATAGTTAACGATCTAAGTCAAAAATAATACCAGCTTAAGAGCCGGGAAATACCACTTTTGGGTAGTTCTCCTGAATTGTAATAAATTGCTTTTTTAAAGCACAATCTGCCATATGCGTATTATTCCCTTTGCTATTACTGCAGTTCTCACCGGAGGATTGGTTTTTGCCCTGAACAAACAATGGGGTTCTATTCCCCCCATGGGAAAATTCCTCAGCCCGCAACAGGGTTTTTGGCAAAATGCAGAACCAGCGAATAAAAATTTTGATGCTGAATTGAAATTCCCCGACCTGAAAGGAAAGGCTTCTGTTTATTTTGATGAAAGATTGGTTCCGCACGTATTTGCAGAAAAAGACGAAGACCTCTATTTTATCCAGGGTTATCTGCACGCTAAATTCAGGTTGTTTCAAATTGATCTGCAGACAAAGGCTGCAGCGGGCAGGGCCAGTGAAATTGCAGGACCCAAGGCCATCAATTTTGATAAAGAGCAAAGGAGACTGGGGATGGTGTACGCTGCCGAAAATGCCATGAAGGAAATTGAGAAAGATGAACAATCAAAAGCATTATTCACGGCCTATACCAATGGGATCAATGCCTATATCGGTTCCATGAAGGAAGCAGAAATGCCTGTTGAATACAAACTCCTGAACATTAAGCCGGAGAAATGGAGCAATCTGCGCACCGCTTTATTACTGAAGATGATGGCTAAAATGCTCTCCTCCGGAACAGAAAGTGATCTGGCGATGACCAATGCCAAAGCCATGTTTATGCCTGATGAATTGAAAAAATTATATCCACAGGTACCGGATTCATTAGTTCCCATTGTGCCCAAAGGAACCGCTTTTGACCAGCCCGGTATCAAACCCATTCCTCCTGCTTCTGCTGATTCTATTTATTTCAGTCGTAAAGACATGGCCATGGCCCGGGAAATTGACAAGCCCGATCCCGGCAATGGCAGCAATAACTGGGTAGTGGCCGGAAGCAAAACACAAAGCGGTGTACCCATCCTGTGTAATGACCCGCATCTGGAATTATCCCTGCCTTCTATCTGGTACGAAATACAATTAGTAACACCCAGCAGTAATGTATATGGAGTTTCCTTACCTGGCAGCCCCTTTGTTATTATTGGATTCAATGATAGCATTGCCTGGGGTGTCACCAATTCTCAAAGAGACGTGAAAGATTACTATGAAATAAAGTTCAGGGATAAAAGCAGGAAAGAATACTGGTTTAATGGTGCCTGGACAGCCACCACCCAAAGAGTGGAAGAGATCAAGGTAAAAGGCGGAAAGACCATATTTGATACAGTAGCATATACCATTTTTGGTCCGGTGATGTATGACGACAGTTTCCAGGGGGCCGTCAACGAAGGGAAGGGGCGTAACCTGGCTGTCCGCTGGACAGCCCATGATCCCAGCAATGAAGGAATGGCGATTTACAGACTGAACCGGGCTAAGAATTATGATGAGTATGTAAATGCCATCAAAGACTTCACATGCCCGGGTCAGAATTTTGTATTTGCTTCCAAATCCGGCGATATCGCTATCTGGCAACAAGGTAGATTTCCCGCCCGTTGGGACCGACAGGGTTTATATGTAATGCCAGGGGAAGACAGTAGTTATATGTGGCAGGGTTTTATTCCTCAACCCGAGAACCCGCATGCTAAAAACCCGGAACGGGGTTTCCTGCAAAGTGCCAACCAACGGCCTGCTGATTCAACCTATCCCTATTTTATTCCCGGCAGTTATATTACCCCGAGAGGGATCACCATTGAAAACAAACTGGCGGCCATGTCCGGTATTACGGTCAATGATATGATGGCCCTTCATGGCAACTATTTTAATACCCTGGCAGAAGATGCCCGGACAGTTTTATTGAAGTATACAAAAGAAGGGGAGCTCAATGCAAATGAAAAGAATTATCTGGAATTGTTCCGGAACTGGGATTTGCAGGCTGCCCCTGATTCCAAAGGGCAGACTGTGTATACGCTCTGGCGCTTTGCGTTGGAAGATACCATCTGGGGAGATGATTTTGCAAGTTTGCCCAATAAAGAGGATTGGCCCGAAACCCAGACACTTTTTGAATACATGCTTCGGGATACAGCCATGAAATTCGCAGATGATATCCGTACTCCCGTAAAGGAAACATTGTATGATATGGTCACCGCTGCTTTTAAAAAAGCAGCCATACAGTTAGGGGAAAGAGAGAAGACCGGGCTCGAATGGTATAAATATAATCAGCCTGGTGTCTATCATATTATGGATAAATCCAAAAAGGATCTCCTGCCTTTTGCCCGGGCGGGTTTACATGTGGGCGGATGGGGTGATATTGTAAATGCGATCAAGGGCAGCCATGGTCCCAGCTGGAGAATGATTGTTCAGATGAGCAGCCCCACAGAAGCCTATGGTGTGTATCCTGGCGGACAAAGCGGAAATCCCGGCAGCCGTTTCTATGATAATTACCTGGATCAATGGGCGGAAGGCAGGTATAATAAGTTATGGTTTATGCGGGATGGTGACAGGACCGATAAAAATGTGAAGTGGGTGATGACGTTTAAAGGGGAATAGGAATTGGTTATTTGGAATTAGTTATTAGCTATAAGGAATTAGGGGTTCTTTTTTGAAGAAACCAACGAAAAGAAGAGGAAGGACTGATCATTTAAATTGACTTAGC
>DAORJS010000062.1:0-11599 GCA_035439185.1 Chitinophagaceae bacterium | reverse complement strand
CCCTTTGCTCTTTCCCTTAACTGTTCGGCAGCAGCCTGGGCTTCAATGATCAGTTTTTGTTTTTGAATATCGGCAGCTACCACGATGCTGGCATTCTGAGTGGCGCGGTCTCTTTCAGCCCTGGCTTCTTCCGCCATTTTTTCTGCGAGATAAGCTTCTTCCAGGGCCTTCGCAGCCTGTACTTTTTCGGCAGCCATCGCTTTTTTCAGGGCCTCGGCTTCTCTTTCCCTCCGGGCTGCATCTGAATTGGCGATTTCAATTTTGGACAGGTTCTCTCCCTGTACGGCAATGGCATTGGCTTCCGCCATTTTTACACGGGTATCTCTTTCTGCTTCGGCTTTTCCGATATTTTCATCCCGGTTCGCTCCGGCAATCTGAATTTCTTTTTCCTTCATGGCGATGGCCACCTGGGTATCCCTTTGCCTTTGTGTTTCGGCGACCTTGATATCCCGGTCCATATTCGCAGTGGCTTTACCGATTTCTCCCGTACGCTCCTGTTCTGCCACCCGGATCTTGGCTTCATTGATGGCTTTGGCTGCCGCTTCCTTACCCAAGGCATCAATATAACCGCTTTCATCCTTGATATCGGTTACGTTCACGTTGATCATTTTCAAGCCGATCTTATTCAACTCTGCTTCCACATTGGAGGCAATATTGGCCAGGAATTTATCCCGGTTATTATTGATCTCTTCAATATCCATCATCGCAACCACCAAACGCATTTGTCCGAGGATGATATCCTTGGCCAGATCATGGATCTGCGGACGTTGCATCCCCAGTAATCTTTCCGCCGCATTCTGCATCACGGCGGGTTCCGTGGAAACACCCACGGTATAACGGGAAGGAACATCCACCCGGATATTCTGCTTACTCAGTGCACTGGTCAGGTTTACTTCAATAGAGATCGGCGTCAGATCCAGAAAAGAATAATCCTGTATGATGGGCCAGATAAAAGCGGCACCACCATGTATACATTTGGCGGTATGGACCCCTTCTGCACCACGGCCCACTTTACCATACACAACCAGGATGCGGTCTGAAGGACAACGTTTGTACCGGCGGAACATCGAATACACGAGGATGAAAAAAAACAGAATTGATGCCGCAACGACAATCAGGAGATTCTCTGCCATAAACAGTCAGTTGATTTTTTAATTATTGAAGCTGTGTTGAAACCAGCAGTATGCTTTCATTCATTACGCCGGTAACTTTTACGAGTTTACCGGTGGGGATGGGTTGACCATCATCCGTCATGGCCTGCAGTTCATGCAGGGAGCCCTGCACTTTTACATGCACTTTTCCAAAGCCTTCTCTGGATGCAGGGATCAGGAGATAGGTTTCAGCGATCAGACCAATTGCATTTTTTGTTTGCAGGGTACCGCTTTGTTTTAAACGATTCATGCTTTTGAAAAGAATGGCCATGATCAATACCACTACTGATCCTGCCAGCACCGCTAAGACAATGGACAGGCCCTGGTTCAGTCCTCCTTTCAGACAGGCAATACCCGTCCAGCCAAAAATGGTGAAAAATGCAATCAGGTTCTTGATGGTAAAAAACTGGTGTCCGGTTCCATCATCGCCGGATATGGATGCATCGGCATCACCGCCGGCTTCAGTTCCGTCTCCTCCGATAAAAGACAGCAGGGTCTGTACCAGAAAGAGCAGGGAAAAGAGCAGGGCGATGCCCCAGAAAATTTTTTCAATGGAGGCTAATGATTGCCACCAGGTGGAGATGCCGGCAAAATCCATACGTGGAATAAATTAGGTACCGAATATAAGCATTCCACGGTGAAATGATGACCGTTGCACAGGGAATTTATAGAGAAGGAATACAGGTTTATCAGAAATTGCCTAATGTGTTTTCTGGGTATCTTTTCCAGCGCCTGTTAACAGTAAAAGTTTTTTGGTAAGATATAATACTGCTGCTGTTGACAGGCAGACCAGTCCGGCTTTAAGGAAAAGAGAATGTATATCGCCATCCAGTATTTTCAGTAATCCGGTAAAGATGAGGCAGCTTATTCCTGTGATCAGCAGGATGCTGATGACGGATAGTTTTTCGTCGTGGAAATCCATAGGATTTTTTTTAAAATTCCGGATTTTTAAAGTAACAGCCTGATCCTTAAGGAGTCATTTTCGGAAAATAGGCAGATTCACCTAAGCCGGTCTATGTAAAAAACCTTCAATAATGTTGCCAACAAGGGGGTAAATAAAAAAAAAGCCGCCGGGAAAGGCAGCTTTTTTTATGAAGTATCGTATATCTACCTATAAAAGCATGGTAATCGGTTGTTCCAGGAATTTCTTGACAGACTGTAAGAAAGCTGCACCGGTGGCACCATCCACACTGCGGTGATCACAGCTAAGGGTCAGCATCATTACATTGCTCACTGCAAAACCATCACCTATCTTCACCACAATTTCCCGGATCCGGCCCACAGCCAGAATACAGCTGTCAGGAGGATTAATGATGGCAGTAAACTCTTCGATATCCATCATACCCAGGTTGGAAATCGTGAATGTATTACCGGTGAATTCATTCGGCTGTAATTTTTTATTCTTTGCTTTACCGGCCAGTTCCTTGCTTTCTGCAGCAATCTGGGGTAAAGTTTTCTGATCAGCAAAACGAACCACGGGAACAATCAGTCCATCTTCTATAGCAACGGCAATACCCACATGCACATGGTGATGTCTTCTGATTTTATCTCCCATCCAGGAAGCGTTCACCGCAGGATGCTGGCGAAGGGCCATCGCTGCTGCTTTTACCACGAGGTCATTGAAACTGATTTTTACCGGACTGGATTCATTCAACTGGGCCCTTGCCGTCATGGCATTGTCCATATTGATTTCCATCTTCAGATAAAAATGCGGGGCCGTGAATTTACTTTCTGCCAGCCGCTTGGCGATAACATTCCGCATTTGTGAATTCGGAATATCGGTATAGCCTTCCTGTCCGGCAACGGGTGTAAATACAGGTACAACAGCCTTGGTTTCTGGGGCAGCTGTGCTGAGGGCTGCTGAAGCGGCGGGAGCAGCAGGCTGGTAATGATCGATATCGGCTTTGATGATTCTGCCACCATCTCCGCTGCCGGTAATATGGCTGATATCAATACCTTTTTCTTTTGCCAGTTTCTTAGCTAAAGGAGATGCTTTCACTCTGCCGTTACTGGAAGCTACAGGCTCTGCAGTTGCCGCAACCGTTGTTGGAGCAGTTGTTTCAACCGTTGGCGCAGGGGCCGTGGTGGTTGTTGTTGCTGAACCACCCGCTTTCACGGCGGCCACAACGGCATCCACATCCACTTTTCCTTTTTCGCCGATAATACAGAGCAGGGCATTCACGGGAATTTTTTCACCCTTTTCAGCACCAATATAGAGAAGGGTGCCATTTTTATAGCTTTCCAGCTCCATCGTGGCTTTATCTGTTTCTATTTCAGCCAGCACTTCTCCTTTCTTTACGGCATCACCTACTTTTTTATGCCAGGCAGCAATTACTCCGGCTTCCATGGTATCACTGAGCCTTGGCATCAGTACTACTTCTTCGAGATCTGCCGGGGAAACTGTTTTGGCAGCTACTGCTTCGGTCTTTGCTGCAGGTGCGGGAGCAATAGCGGCAGTTACAGCTGCTGCCGCAGAACCGCTGATCAGACTGGAAATATCCTCACCGGGTGCACCGATGATGGCGAGCAAATCATTTACCTGCAGTTTACCTCCCTTGGCGCTACCAATATGCAACAGGGTGCCATCTTTATAGCTTTCCAGCTCCATGGTGGCTTTATCTGTTTCCACCTCAGCCAGTAACTCACCTTTTTTAACGGGATCACCCACTTTTTTATGCCAGGCAGCAATCACTCCTTCCGTCATGGTGTCGCTGAGCCGGGGCATTAATATCACTTCGGCCATTGCCTTTTCAATTTTGGCCGAAATTAAGGCAAAATGAGCAATTAGCTTTTCTATACTGTCTTTGGCTGAAAACTCTCCGGCTTTTATTATTTTGAACTGTAAAACGCAAGTATGCAGACGAACTACCCTTATCCACCGGCTCCTGAAAACCTGCCACCTTCAGTTACAGCTACATCCCCTGCTTTTAAATCGGAAGTAAAGAAGGTGTTGGGTTCCATTATATCCTTTTTTGGGGTTTATATCCTGTTACTCCTGCTATCAGTCGGTTTAATTGGAATCTGCTTTTATCTGGGGTATGCAATCATTGTAAATATGCCACGTTTGATTACAATTGTGGCAGGTCTGGGATTAATGGGGGTGGGTATTATGGTCTTTGTCTTTCTCATCAAGTTTATTTTTTCTGTCTCCCGTTACGACCGGTCAGGGATTATCGAAATCAAAGAAGAAGATCAACCCAGGCTCTTTGGTTTTATCCGCCAGCTAACGGCAGAAACACAGACAAAATTTCCTAAAAAAATATTTCTTTCTTCCGATGTAAATGCCTGCGTTTTTTATGATTCGAGTTTCTGGAGTATGTTTCTTCCGGTAAAAAAGAACCTGCAGATCGGTCTGGGACTTGTGAATGCAGTCAGCCTGAGTGAATTTAAAGCAGTGATGGCTCATGAATTTGGTCATTTCTCACAACGGAGTATGAAACTCGGCAGTTTTGTTTACCAGGTAAACAAGATTATTCACAATATGCTTTTCGAGAACAGGGGATATGCTGTTTTTTTACAGAGTTGGGCCAATATTGACGGGGTTTTTGCTTTGTTTGCCGGTATTACAGCAGGAATTGCAAATGGTATTCAGCGGATTCTCCGGGGTATGTATGGATTTATCAATAAAAAATACATGGGCCTTTCCAGGGAAATGGAGTTTCATGCAGACGCTGTGGCCGCCAGTGTAAGCGGAAGTGAAAGCCTCTCTTCTGCCCTTCGCCGGATTGAAATGGCCTCTTCAGGTTTTGATATAGCCCTCGGCAAATGCGATGAATTTCTCAAACAAAATAAAATCAGCAATAACATTTATCCTCACCATAGTTCCGTCATGCTCCGGTTGGCGGAGCAAAATAAACTGCCCATCCGGAATGGCCTGCCGGTCATCAGCAATGAATTTCTGAAAAGCATGAATTTTTCCAGAGTAAATTTTAAAGATCAGTGGGCCTCTCATCCTTCTGTGGACGACAGGGTAACTGCACTGGAAAATCTGGCGATCAAAGCAGAAAACTGGGACCAGGCAGCCTGGGTGCTTTTTGATAATGATGAAGCATTGCAACAATTATTGACAAAGAAAATATACGAGCGGGTGGAAAATCTGGAAGGAGCAGGTTTGATTGATGAAAAGGAATTTGATAACAAACTGGAAAAGGAGTTGACCAATAGCAGCCTGCCTCAGGAATACAATGGGTATTACGATGGCAGAGAAGTTGCCATAATCGCGGCTGATCTGAGTATTCCACCGGATGAGGGTACCAGTTTTGAAAGGTTGTTTAGCCCTGAAAATGCCATTATACATAAAAAGATTGTAGCCAGCAATGGTGATCTGGAACTGATGAAAGCCATTCAGGATAACCGGATTGATACGGAAAGTTTTGATTTCGATGGTGAAAAATTTAACAAGAGCGATGCCGCAACAATCATTGAGCAATTAGAAAAGGAATTGAAAGAAGCCAATGAGTCAGTTGAAAAAAGTGATATTAATGCCATCCGCTATTTTATTCATTTGGCGGGTAAAAAAGAGAAAGCGGCTGCTGATACATTACGGGCTGACTATGAAAAATATTTCAGCCTGCGCAGGCAGGCCGCCGCTTTTTTAAACACTATCAATACGATGCTGGAATCAATGCAGCCAATTTATTCGGGTCAGACGGTACCCCTGGAGCAGATTCATACATTGATCAGCCGGCTCACCGAATTTCATGAACCAAAATTTAAAAATGAACTGGAAGAATGGAAAAAAATGGGTGTATTTGCCACTCAGCATGAAATGCAGGGGCGCGTAAACAATTTTATTTCATCCACCCATGTTTATTTTCATGACGATCATTTTCTGGAAGAAGAGCTTTCGGGCTTACACACAATGTGTACGGAAAGCTGGAAAATGGTGACTGAATTTATCTTTGAAAAATTTAAAAAGATTTTGCAGGATCAGCTTCAGTTTCAGCATCAATAATCCAGATCCAAACGAAGCCTGTCCTTCAGTTCCCTGACCAGCGGATATTGCTCCGCCATCTTCAGAAACTGCTCTTTTGAGGTCAATGTGGTCTCAATGACCGGTCGGTTCTCTGCCTTTTCTTCCACAATAACACTGAACTGAAGAAAACGGTTCCGGAGTTTTCCCTGCAGAAAGGCAAATAATTTATTCCGGTCCTGCTCAATAAACTGTTTTTCGATATTATTGGCAGTTACGGCTTCAAAACTATTTTCATCCCTGATGCGGAGCAGGGCCAGTTCAAATGGCTGGGCTGCCGGATTTTTTTCTTCCTTGAGCCGGAGGATATATTCAGCCCATGCTTGTTGGAGAGCAATTTCTTCCAGTGGAAGGTGATCATTCTGCGCACCATTATTTTCATTGCCCTGGTATTGCTTACGGATTTTGTCCAGGGCAGATAATTTGCCAGCACCGGCACTGGTACTGGTTTTGGCAACCGGGACAATGACCGGGTTTTCCGTAGGTCTTGTTTCCTGCTTTTTAGGAGAAGGGGTTTCAATGATCAGTTTGGCACCACCTGTATTAACAGCGGGTTTCAACAGGTTTTCCTTATCAGTAACAGGGCCGCTGAACAGTTTAATGGGACTGCTCCGAAAAGCTACTGCAGCGTCAGTCATTTTTTTTTTGGCACCCGCTTCACTTGTCAGTTGCAGGGCTTGTTGCAGGTAGCAAAGTTTGATCAGGGCCAATTCCACATGCAGGCGTTTGTTCCGGGCACTTTTATAACTGATCTCTGCCTCACTGAGTATGTTCAGCCCGCTGACCAGCAGGGCAGCCGGGACTTTTTGGGCGGTTTCCAGGTATTTATCCCGGAAGCTTTCCACCACTTCCAGCAAAGCAGCTGCTTTACTGTCTTTGCATACCAGGAGGTTGCGGATAAATTCGGCAAAACCATTCAGCACCAGGTCTCCTTCAAAACCTTTCCGGTTGATATCATCATATTGAAGCAGGGCACCGGAAAGGTCCTGTTGTAACATGCAATCCAGTAATCTGAAATAACAGTCTGCATCCAGGATATTCAGGTGTTCCAGTGTATTGGCATAGTTCAGTTCGCCATTGGTAAAACTCACGATCTTATCCAGGATACTCAGGGCATCCCGCATACAGCCTTCACTTTTCTGTGCGATGATCTGGAGGGCTGTTTTTTCTGCTTTGATTTCTTCCTTTACACATATTTCTTCCAGATGTTGTACTGTATCGTTGGTGGTGATTCTTTTGAAGTCAAAAATCTGGCAACGGCTGAGGATAGTGGGTAGAATTTTATGTTTTTCCGTAGTGGCCAGGATAAAGATGGCATAGGGAGGAGGTTCTTCCAGTGTTTTCAGAAAAGCATTGAAAGCGGATGAGCTGAGCATGTGTACCTCATCTATCACATATACTTTATACTTACCGGTCTGGGGCACAAAACGTACCTGGTCCACCAGGTCCCGGATATTATCCACTGAATTATTTGAAGCTGCATCCAGTTCAAAATAGTTCATGGATGCCCCATCGTTGAAAGAAAGACAGCTCTGGCATTTATCACAGGCTTCTCCTTCCTTGGTTTGATTTTCGCAATTGATAGTTTTGGCCAGGATCCTGGCACAGGTGGTTTTACCTACACCTCTTGGTCCGCAGAACAAAAAGGCATGGGCCAGTTGCTGGTGCCGGATGGCATTCTTCAGGGTGGTGGTGATATGGGATTGTCCTACGACGGTGTCGAAGGTCTGAGGTCTGTATTTACGTGCTGAAACGATGAATTTGTCCATGAAGTCAGTCAATAGTCTTTAGTCGATAGTCATGAATCGAAAAAACAAAAATAAGTCTTTCTGGTCAGGGTAATCGAAGGACTATCGGCCCATGACAATTGACCCGGTTCTAAAGTAAAATCGGATGTGGTTTGAATTCTTTTGTCCTGTCAAAGTTATAGCGGTAGGTAGTCAGGATCCGGCTCCGGTTGCCGGCAATGGCCTCGGCCACATTCACCATTTTAGGATTGAATTCCCCGATCCATTGCATTTCATAATCCTCATAGATGGGTTTTCCTAAAATATATTCACCATTGATGATCCGGAGTCCCTGTACAATTTTACATCCTTCCACGATCAGGTAGCTGTCGGCACCTTTGCCCTGGTGTTCCGGCACAATCCCAAAAACCAGTCCGGTGAATTTTGAATTTTTCCGGGTGGCTTTCAGCCAAAGGAATTTTAATTTATGCCATAATCCGAATTTACCGTTCAGGTATTTGAACCACTGATTCAGATCGGGCAGGTTGATCCACATTCCTACAGGTTCACCTTTATAATAAATAAACCAGTTGATTCTTTCATCCATCACCGGTTTCATGGACTGAAACATTTTCAATACCACTTTTTCTTCCAGTTGTTTTAATCCGCCATGTCCGGCCCAGGCTTTATTGTAAACGATGGTAAAGTCCTTCACAAATTTCTCCAGCTGGTTTTTCCGGATATGGGCGGATGAGTAATTCGGATCACGGGCACATTCTGCATGGCGGTCGTAAAATTTGGGTTGTAACCGGCTGCTGGCTTTCATGCCAAAGCAGATCTGGTTGAAATAATTTTTGAAACCGTATTGCTGAAATAAATCCATATAATAAGGCGGATTGAAATTCATACAATACATCGGTGGGATTTCATGGCCTTTTACCACCAGTCCCCACCAGCGGTCTCTTTCTCCGAAATTCACCGGACCATCCATCGCTTCCATGCCTCGCTGGAGCAGCCAGTGTTTGGCCACATCAAAAAGCATATCTGCTGCGGCCTGATTATTAATGCAGTCAAAGAATCCGATACCTCCCACCGGGCCATCATCTCCCTTGTTCTTATATTTTTTATTGACAAAAGCGGCAATCCTGCCGATCAACTGCCCTTTATCATCTTTCAGAATCCAGCGGGTCGCTTCCCCATGCCGGAAGGTTTTGTTTTTTTCTTTATCAAAAACATCCCTGATATCCTTATCCAGCGGGCGGATATAGGCTGGGTTTTGCCGGTGCAGGCTCACATTTACTGCAATAAATTCTTTTGCTGTCGCGGAATCATGTACTTCGGTCAATTGCATCCTGCAAAAATAGGGAAGTGGTCATTTCAGTCCTCAGGCAGACCCGGTAGCCAATCGCAGCCTGATAATTGCTTTTCCGGAGGCGCCGGTATTGCTGCTTTGGATAGTACCCTTATAGGAACTGATCCGGTTATCAATTTCCCGGGCAAGACCGGCCACTCCATTATTTGCAAAACTGACATCCGGATCATCCTGCAGAAAATGAATAGTCAGGTCCGGTGGCCGGTGATCCAATTCAATTTCCAGTTGGGTGGCCTTTGTTGAATGGAGGATCAATCGGATATAGTCCTGAATAATACGGAATACAGCCAGTTTGTCGGCGTCATTCATATCTTCCAGACTTTTTCCAAAACTGTTGAATCTTATTTTAAGGGGTCTGAAGTTTTTGACATCTGCCAGCAATTCATTCACAGCAGCTGTCAGGCCGATGTCGGTAATCACGGCCGGATATAAATTCACACAGAGCATGGCCAGGTTATTCATAGCCTGACCGGTGAGTTCCCGGCTTTTCTGGATATAACTGCTGTTCCCTTTTTCTTCCAGACTTTTTTCCAGGAAATTCCGGGAGGCTGCCAGAACCTGATTGATATTATCCCTGATTTCAAGCATCAGTTCCTGATTATTTTTTTCCTGATTTTCAATTACTGAACGCAATTGTGCAGCCTGATTGTCTTTTTCCAGATCCATGATCCGTTGATGCAGTTTTTCATGGTATTGAAAAACCAGCACAAAAAAGTACACCGTCATCATCATGGAAATAAAAAAAGAAAGAAAATAAATTTCCTTCATTTTAGATTCCGGTACCAGATAATTCCGGGGTTCGGGTGGTGCGGCGATCACACAGATAATCAGAAAAATCAGACTGATAACCATGAAGCTCCAGGTGAACAACTGGTTGGATTCTGTCCGCAGCAGGTAAATAAAAGCGAGTATAAAAGGAAAATAATACAGATAAGTGCCGCCTTTATCACCCAGATGCAGGGATATCAGCAGGAATACAACATTGAAGACGAGGGCCGTTGTAGCTTTGGCCAGCAGGGTATACCCCTTTCTATTCAGGAAAAGACAAATCACGAGCAAGACCCCTGCCGGGATGAGTACATACACAGAATAATAATCCTTGTAGGGCCCGCTAAGACTGTCAATGATATTGATAATAATGGCAATCAACCCAAAACTGATGAACCGGTTGAAGCCGGTCAGAATTTTGTGTTGCCTGAAGATTTCCTTGGTTTTATCAGAAGCAGGCATGAAAAATGAATCCTTAACCTTGCAATAAAGCTGCTTAAAAAGCCAATATACAGTAAAATTTGTTGCGGTAAACTGAGTTTTGCCCCCAAGTTTCAGATCAGTGTGGACATTTTTTGCGCTACCAATGCCCTTTCCCGCTGATTAGGAGCCATTTTCAATGCAAGATTAAATGAGGCGCGTGCTTCGGGTATCCGTTGGTTTTTTACATACATTTCCCCTAAACAGGTGTGATATAAATAATATTCTTCGAGACCTTCAATGACCAGTAATTCAATCAGTCCTTCCTGTTTTCCAATGGCATAGGCAGCGGCAATGGCTTTGTTCATGGCTACAACCGGCCCGGGCCGGTATTGCTGCAGCAACTGGTACAGCTGATAAATTTTGTTCCAGTCTGTTTTTTCAAATGAGGGGGCTGCCGCATGAAGGGAAGCAATCACGGCTTCCAGATGATAGGGAGTCACCGCCTTCTCCGGATCAGCAATTGATTCAGGCTGGATGGAACTGTTCAGGTATTCAAAACCTTTTTTAATCAGCGGCTGGTACCAGTTGCGGCGATCCTGTTGTTCCATGAGGATGATATGACCATGATCATCCAAACGGGCACCCAGCCTGGAGGATTGAAAACAGATCAAAGAAAGCAGGGCCCTTGTTGCCGGTTGATTAGTCAGTTTATTTTCCGTGAGCAGATGACAAAGCCGCATGGCTTCAGCACAGAGATCTTCCCGGATCAGTTGTTCAGGGTGGGAGGAATTGTAACCTTCATTGAATAATAAATACAGGGTGTTCAGCACGGCTTCCAGTCTTTGGGAAAGCAAAGCACCGGCCGGAACTTTTAATTTAATTTGTCCGGATGCAATTTTTTCTTTGGCCCGGTAAATTCTTTTGGCAATGGTTTCTTCGGGGCAAAGAAAAGCCCTGGCAATTTCAGCATTATTTAATCCGCAAAGTGTTTTCAGGGTTAAAGCCACCTGTGATTCATACGGGATGCTGGGATGGCAGCAGGCAAAAATCATCCGGAGCTGACTGTCCTTTATTTCGTTTTCCAGGAATAACTGGTCAATGGCAGGTTCAAGCCCGCTCTCGTTTTGTAACAGGTAAGCATATTCCGGGCTGATCTGATTGAACCTTTTTTGTCTTCTTAATAAAT
>DAORJS010000061.1:0-11721 GCA_035439185.1 Chitinophagaceae bacterium | reverse complement strand
CCGATACGGTAAGCACCATGAATATAGGAAGCCACATAGGCTGCATCAATTCTTTCAAATTTGGTAACGCCGATTTTCTCGCCGATGGTAGCCAGTTTCTCATCCACCAGTCCGGCAATGGTCAGGTCACCGATTTTTACATTCATCAATTCTTCCAGTGAAGATACATTGGCAGCGATGGCTGCATCAGCAATGCTCTTACCGAAGGCAACGAAATCGGCATTCTTGGAAACGAAGTCAGTCTCGCAACTCACACATACCACAATACCGGTTTTATTATCGGCCGTTGTTTGTGCAATCACTACTCCTTCTTTTGCTTCACGGTCACCACGCTTGGCGGCAACTTTCTGGCCTTGCTTACGTAACCAGTCGATTGCTGCTTCAAAATCACCATTGGTTTCAGTTAAAGCCTTGCGGCAATCCATCATACCCGCACCAGTAGCCTGGCGGAGTTTATTGATATCAGCTGCGCTGATTGTTACTGTGCTCATATATTATTTATTACTGTCAGCTCACAGGTACTGAAGAAACCCTGTTCAACCGACTCTTATCAAAAGGATTTGTTCTGACAGGAACCCGGTCTTCAGCTTCCGGTTCCCGGCTCTCGACTCATGACTCCCGACTGGCCTTATCTCCTCGCTCCGCCAGGACCGCGGCTTCCACCGGCCGGGCTACGACGTCTTTGTCCGCCAGCACCAGCACCACGACCTCTTCCGCCACGTCCGCCTTCTGCTTCAGCTTCCGCCTGCAGTTTAGCAGCTTTTCTTTCTTTTTCATCATCAGTCATATCGTCTACTTCTTCATCTTTGGCAGCTTGTCTTTCAGCAAGACCTTCTGCGATGGCAGCAGTGATATAATTCACGATAATGGCGATAGATTTAGTAGCATCATCATTGGCCGGGATAGCGAAGTCCACTTTATTAGGATCGCAGTTTGTATCCACCACACCAAATGTGGAAATACCCAAACGCTTGGCTTCTGCCAGTGCGATATGCTCATGCCCGATATCCACGATAAAGAGGGCGGCAGGGATACGACCCAGCTGGGCAATACCACCGAGTACCTTCTCCATCTTGTCTTTGTCACGGCTCAGGGTCAGCCTTTCTTTTTTGGTAATACTGTCGAAAGAACCATCACCCAGCATTTTTTCAATGCTCTGCATTTTCTTCACACTTTTACGCACGGTGTTGAAGTTGGTCAGCATACCACCCAGCCACCTTTCGGTTACAAAGGGCATATTCACCCGCTTGGCACTTTCGTTAACGATATCCTTGGCCTGCTTCTTGGTTCCCACGAAGAGGATTTTTTTCCCGCTGCGTGCGATCTGCTTCATGGCTGCTGCAGTCTCCTGCAGACATTCCACTGTTTTGTTCAGGTCAATGATGTGAATACCCTTTTTCTCAGCAAAGATGTAAGGGAGCATCTTGGGATTCCACTTTTTCTTCAGGTGACCGAAATGAACACCTGCTTCCAAAAGTTGCTGCTGTAAGGATGTATTATTTTCCATTTTTTATTCTTTCGTGTTATGAAGTGATTGATCAGCTGTGGGCCCTGTTTGCTGTACCGTAAGACTGTGCTCCGCCGTACCCCAACCAAGGTCTGCAGCCAGGTATTAACGTTTAGAGAACTGGTAGCTTCTTCTTGCTTTCTTGTGACCGAATTTCTTACGTTCAACAGATCTCGGATCCCTTTTCAGGAGACCGGCTGCTTTCAATGAAGGACGGAATTCCGGATTCAGTTCCAGCAACACCCTGGCAATACCCAGCATGGCTGCTTCAGCCTGACCTTTTACACCACCACCGGCAGCATTGATTTTAATATCAAATTTGTTAACGGCATCCACTGTTTTCAGCGGGCGCTCCACCTGGTTTTGCAGGTACACCAGCGGGAAATAGGTTTTATAGTCCTTGTCATTGACGGTGATCTTGCCATCGCCTTTGGAAATGAAAACCCTTGTTACGGCTTCCTTACGACGACCCACACCATTTTTTTGCTTTTCCATTTATTGATGTTTGATCCCGGTCTACCTGCCTGTTGGCGGGTTATATCCGGGAAATTTGAAGATTAGAATTTCAGCTCTTTGGGTTGTTGTGCACCATGCGGGTGTTCAGCACCGGCATATACAAAGAGTTTTTTCACCATTTTACGACCCAGTCTGTTCTTGGGAAGCATTCCTTTTACTGCTCTTTCGATCAGCATTTCAGGACGACGCTTCTGTAAATTAGAAGCAGTTTCCTCTTTCAGACCACCGGGGTAACCGGTATAGTGGTCATACATTTTCTGATTCAGCTTGTCGCCGGTTAACACCACTTTTTCCGCATTGATCACGATGATAAAATCACCTGTGTCCACATGGGGAGTGTAAGTTGGCTTTGTTTTACCACGGAGTACCGCAGCAATTCTGGAACACATACGACCAACGGTTTGATTAGTACCGTCCACAACATACCAGTTGCGCTTCACGGTAGCCTCGTTCGCATGCTTGGTTGTGAAATGAAGTTTACTCATTATTGAAAGTGTTGGGCTGTTGGCAGCAGTTTCAATTCTCCGCCTTCAGCAGTGATTAAATAAACAGCTGGGCTATCCCCCGGCTGTTCCCTGATAGACTGGCTATTTTGGGGGTGCAAAGATAGGAATGCGTGAATGGATGGCCTACAAAAAGGGGAGGTAATTTTTACGGCACCCTTGTAATTAATTGATTTTCAATAAATATTTTGCATGATTTTTAAAATCCTTGTCCGGTTTCATTCCATTTCCCACCAGTTTCCGGTCTGATTTTTCCCATTCAACCACAATAACTCCCCGATTCGCGGGGTATGAACCGGCAGTCCAGCCTCCCCGGCATGCAGCAATACTCTTTTTACCGGCTCATTCCAGGGATGGGTACTGAGCCTGAACTTGCCCCAGTGCACCGGCAGCAAGGCTTTTGCCTGAAGGTCAAGCGCTGCCTGTACGGTTTGCTCCGGCATCATGTGAATCAAGGGCCACATTACATTGTATTGCCCGGCTTCCAGTATAGCCAGATCAAACGGACCATACCGTTTACCAATTTCTTTGAAATGGGTATCATAACCCGAATCGCCGCCTAGATAAATAGAATGCTGTTTTGATTGTAATATAAATGATGACCATAAAGACTGTCCTCTCTTCAATCCTCTTCCCGAGAAATGCCGGGCAGGGGCAGCTGTTAGTATCAATTCATTATCCAGTTGCTCCTGCTGCCACCAATCCAATTCGGTAATAATATCAGGATCAATTCCCCAGTATCGAAGATGTGCCCCGATACCAAGTGAACAAATCACCGCCCGTATTTTCTTTTTCAACCTGAGTATGGTTTGATAATCCAGATGATCATAATGATCATGCGTCAGTATCAGGTAATCAATCTCAGGCATGTCTGCAGTTTGATAGGCATTGGCCCCGGGAAAGGCTTTCACCATAAATGATACTGGTGCCGCATTACCACTAAAGACCGGATCGATCAGAAAATTTCTATTATTCATCCGAAGCAGGTAGGAAGAATGTCCAAACCATACCAGTAAGGGATCATTCCCTTTTAACTGCTGGAGATCTGTTTTAATAAATGGAACCGGGTTCGGCGGCGCAGTATCCGGATGCTTTTTAAAAAAGGTCCTCATCATTTTCCAGTAACTCAACCCCTCCGGTTTCATGGGAGTGGGCGATAAATTCTGAAAAGCTCCTTTTTTATAATTTGGCGATTGCTTTATCCGCTCTTTATATTTACCCGCAGGCAGTTTACCTGTAATTGCAAGAGACATGATGTAGATTTATCCTGCAAATTACCTGATGACATTCAGTCAAACTGTATTGATTCGGTGAATGCACCCTCTTGTCCGCTGAACAGCGGTATGCTGTATATTGCCGCTTTAAATCATACTATATAATATGTCCACCCGCCTGCTGGGCCGTGATCAATTCGGCCATCCCTCCAATACCGGCAAACTGCTGGATCCCGCTACCGCCAATCAACTGCTGGAAGAATGGGTGCCCAATGAACGGCTCCGGCTCCATATGCGGCAGGTAGCGGCCAATATGAAAGCCTGGGCATTGCAAAAAGAAGGCGCTGATGAAATCACAGCTGCTAAATGGGAACAGGCTGGTTTATTACATGATGCCGACTGGGAAAAATATCCGGATGATCATTGCCGGATTATTGTGGAAGAACTGGAACGACGCGAAGTGGATCCGGAGATAATTCATTGTATTGCTTCCCATGGTCCAAGAGTATTTGGCGTTGAACCGGTTACTCCAATGGATAAAATGATTTATGCCATTGACGAACTCAGCGGACTGATCCATGCGTACAGCCTGATGCGACCGGAAGGATATGCGGGGATGGAAGTAAAAGGGGTGATGAAAAGACTGAAAGACAAAACCTTTGCAGCCGGTGTTAACCGCGACGATATAACCGATGCATTATCAAGAACCAATACCACATTGGATGAATTGATTCGATTCATCATTCAGCACCAGTCTGCTGTAGTTTAATACTAAGCAGAGAAATTTTTTTAATATTTCGTTAAACCCTGCTGTGTAACCCCGGTCACAAAGCTGCCCGAGTGATGACAACCCCTGCGTAAGAACATTTAGTCACCAAAAAATGATTCATATGAGAAAGCTCTACGCTTTGCTCGCAGGGTTCCTATTTACCTTGCTTGCCATTGATTCGAATGCCCTTCCCGCAACGCCCGATGTGGCCAATTTCAGTTTCAGTATTCAACACGAAACCAAGGTAGTTGTATTTACCAATACATCTTCATTGGGCAATGAGCCCGGGGTTCGCCGTGCTTACTGGAATTTTGGTGATGGAAGCGGAACCTGGACACCGCCCTTGCTGGGAACACAACATCAGTACCAGCATCCGGGAACCTATACCGTATGCCTCAAAATTTTCCGTTATCGTCCCAATCACCATGATTCTGTTTTATCAGCCCAGGTTTGCAAAACAGTTGTGATCAACACCGTTTGCAAAGCCAATTTTGAAACCATTGAAGAAGCAGCCAACACAAATCCATTGCTGGTAATCTTCCGGGCTCTTCCCTGGCATAATGACGAAAAAAGACCTGTTCGTATTTGTTGGGATTTTGGTGACGGGAAAGATACCTGCATACAATATTCCAATACGAATCCTGGTCCCTATACCGTACGTCACCGCTATAATACTTCCGGAGTTTACAATGTATGTGTACGAATTCTCTATCAGGGAGGTTGCGAAGCCACAAAGTGTAAAGAAATAAGGGTATTTCCACCCGATAGTTGCCGTGCCAATTTTGAAAAAGTTCCCACCCCTTCCAACAACCCGTTGAAAGCAGCCTTCAGAGCATTACCCTGGCATAATAATAATAAAAAGCCGCAAAGGATTTGCTGGCAGTTCGGTGATGGAAAAGATACCTGTATTAACTATCCGGCCGGTTACAACGGACAGTACCTGGTCTACCACCGCTACAACCAGCCGGGTCGTTATGAAGTTTGTGTCGGTATCCGCTATGCCGGTGGTTGTGAAGCACGCAAATGTGAAGCCGTCATCATTGGCCGGCCCGATAGCTGCCGTGCTGATTTTGAAAGATTGCCTTCTGCTACTGCCAATCCGCTGGATGCAGCATACAAAGCCATCCCCTGGCATAACAATAACAAAAAACCCAGAAGAGTATGCTGGCAGTTTGGCGATGGCCGTGATACCTGTATCAGTTATCCTGAAAACTATACCGGCATCTATGGTATTCGTCACTTGTATCCCGAACCCGGTCGTTATGAAGTCTGTGTGAATATTGATTATTTCGGAGGATGTGAATCCCGTCAGTGCAAGGGAATCATCATCCAGCGACCTGATTCCTGCCGGGCGAATTTTGAAAGATTACCCCTGAATGCCACCACTCCGCTCACTGCAGGATTCAAGGCAATACCATGGCATAATAATGATAAGAAACCTAAAACGATTTGCTGGCAATTTGGAGATGGAAGAGATACCTGTATCCAGTATCCGGAAAATTATACCGGCAATTATCAGGTGATTCACCGCTACCTGCAACCCGGAGATTATAATGTATGTGTTGGAATTATTTACTATGGCGGATGTGATGCACGCAAATGCAAGGAAATTAATATTCCACCTCCACCGGTTACCTGTCAGGTCAGACTTCTTGAAATAACACCTTCGATCAGCAGTCTGGTCAGAGGCTTCCTCGCCGTTCCGCATGCAACACCGGCACGTCGACCTCTCCGTATCTGCTGGTCCTTTGGAGATGGAGAGGATACCTGTATCATGATTGATCCGCAGCAACCACTTCCTGATCTGATGATTCGTCATACTTATCCTGCCCCGGGCATTTACAGAGCCTGTGTAAGAATTCTTTTCGATGGTGGATGCAGGGCTGATGATTGCAAAGAAGTGGTCATCCGAAGTGCCACTAATATATGTGGCGGATTCATGACCGACTCATTAACCGGTCCGCGCAGTTACCGTTTCAGAGGATTCAGTATACATGCACCCAATGATGAAGCCATAGGATTCCGCTGGACCTTTGGAGATGGCAGTTCCGCAGAAGGCAGAGAAGTGAACCATGTGTACCAGCAAGCCGGTGATTATGAGGTTTGCCTGTACACTAGGACCAGACTGGGTTGTATCACAAAAGTATGCAGAACCGTAAGGGTACCCGGTAATAATGAACCTGCGCTGGTGCTTACACCCAATCCGGTGATCAATAACCTGCATGCCCGGTTCCGGTCCACCCATACAGAACAGGTTACCATCCGGTTACTGAACAATAACGGTGTACCGCTGAGAACCCTGGTCAGGAATGTGACCACCGGAATCAATCAATGGGATTTTGAAGTGGGTGGTCTTTTACCCGGACTCTATTCCCTGGTGGTGCAATCACCCAACCAGCTGGCCAGCGCCATCTTTATCAAACAATAATCAATCTTTCTTACGTCAGGGCTAAAAAACAAAGCCGTTCCCGAAAGGGGGCGGCTTTTGTATTAGTACTACCATTTCGTTGGTTAATGAATTAAATTCAATGCGCTAACCCTACCGGTTGTTCCCTAAAATATTTGCAGTGAAAAAGTAATTGTACCTGTAGCTGAGTTTTCTCATACTGCCGGAATTATTTTAAAAAATATGGGTATCTTGTTGTAGTTTGAAAAAGATTGCTGCCATATTGTTACTGCTGATTTTTCTTTTTAACCTGGCTGGTTACCGGGTCATGATTTATTTTTTACTTAAGCACTCCGCGCAGAAACTGGAAGCCATGATAGACAGGGAGGAGTACCGGGAGGAGGAACTCATTGAGATGCGTGTACCCATGAATATGCCCTATCAGCAACGTTTTAGTACATTTGAAAACCATTATGGCCGGATCAATATTGAAGGGATAGAATATACCTATATAAAAAGAAAAGTGGAAGGCGATATCCTGATTCTGAAATGCCTTCCCGATCATGTCAGCACCCGTTTAAAGCAAATCAGGGATAAAATTGCCCTTACCAACAGCAACAGTCATTCGCCTGGAGAGTCGCCAGCAATGTCACAGGTAAAAATATTCAGTATCGAATGTGATCATCCTGAACAATTATTGAATCATTCACTTCAGGAGATTGCTCCGCTGGTATTTCACAGATATGTTTCCTCGTTACCAATACCTGAAGCTGCCGATCAGGATAAGCCGCCTCAGTGGCTGATTGGTTAGTACCATTCCTGTAAATCATTCTCTTATTATTTTCTAAAATAATTTTATGCGCGTAGCAGTTTTAACTGTTGCTGTCGTTGTATTATTCAACAGCTGCAGTGAAAAGAAAAACGATTATCGACAGATAACCAGTGATCCTTATTTATATAGCAAGACGGTCAAAGAGCTGAATAATGTGGTGATGCAGAATAATTTTCCGCCCATTATCGCCTCCCGTAATTATGTATATGCCAATATTGCGGCTTATGAAGTGATAGCTGCAGGAGATCCGCAACATTTTCAATCCCTGACAGGACAGTTAAACGGACTTGATTCCGCCGCCAAAGTGCCGGCCGGCAAATCAATTGATTTTCATTTTGCCGCCTTACTGGCCTTTTGTCAGCTGGGGGAAGCTGTCACTTTTCCGGAAGGGAGCATGAAGGAATATGTAGATAGCCTGAAAGGTCTGGTAAAAGATCATGGGATGCCGGATGATGTATTCAGGAATTCTGTTGATTTTGCAGCAGAGGCCGGAAGGATCATCTTGGTCTGGAGTAAAAAGGATCATTATGCTCAAACCAGAACAGCTCCTAAATATACCGTGATTAATTCACCGGGCAGATGGGTCCCTACACCCCCTTCATACTCGCAGGCACTGGAGCCACATTGGAGACAAATCAGGACCATGGTCATGGATAGTGCGAACCAGTTTACCCCACCCCCACCCCCGGTTTTTGATATCAGGAACAAGCAGGGCAAATATTACCAGGAAGTAATGGCCGTAAAAAATGCCGGTGATAGTCTGACGGATGAGCAAAAACATATTGCCGAGTTCTGGGATGATCTGGGCAACAAGATGAATGTAAACGGTCATATTATGTTTGTGACCAAGAAATTCTCTCCTCCCGGTCACTGGATGAATATTGTAGGGATCGCCGCACAAAAAGCAAAGGTTGATTTCGGCACGACGGTGTATGCTTATGCTAAAACAGCCATTGCCATGTTTGATGCTTTTATCCAGAGCTGGGATGAAAAGTTCAGAAGCAATTATGCGAGGCCCGAAACAGTCATCAATAAGTACATTGATCCCAACTGGATGCCTTATCTGCAAACGCCTCCTTTTCCTGAATATACCTGTGGCCATAGTACCGTTTCCTCCGCTTCTGCTGAAGCACTGACCAGTGTATTTGGCGACAACTTTGCTTTTACTGATACCTCAGAACTTGAATTTGGCATCAAAAACCGTTCATTTAAATCATTTCGTGCAGCAGCGATTGAGAACAACTGGGCCCGCTTCTATGGGGGCATCCATTTCCACAACAGCTGTATCATCAGTACAGAATATGGTGCAAAAGTGGGAACACTGGTGAACGACCGGTTGAAAATGAAAAAGTAAAAATAACAAAGCATCAAGACCGCTCATCCTTAACGCCCTAAACGGCTGTTGGATACTCTTAACCATTTAAGCTATCATCATGAAAAAATATTTCTGGCTTGGTATAACAGGTTTGTTCCTGTTTGAATTGTCCAATGTATACTTCATCATGCCGATGCCGGGCAGTCAGCGTATGAACAGTATTGGTATCGCTTATTTTTTATATAAATGGCGCTGGCTTTTCAGGGCGCTGTTTGGTCTGCTGATCCTGCTCGGTTTGCTGCGGGGTAACTGGAAAAGGAAATGGGTGCCGGTAGTTCCTTTGTTAGTGCTGGGTACAGTTATTTATATGGCTAATTTTAAAATGGCAGCGGATGCAATGTTTAAACAGCCCCGACAGCTGGTACTCAAGGAAGCACCTGACAATAAAATTGATCTGCAGCGACTGGTACTTGGTGTAACCATTAATGGAGAATCCAAAGCATACCCGATACAGTTCCTGGGTTATCATCACCATATTCAGGATATAGTAGGGGGCAAAAATATACTGGTCACCTATTGTACCGTATGCCGTACCGGCCGGGTTTTTGAGCCCCTTGTAAACGGAAAGAAAGAAAATTTCCGTTTGGTGGGGATGGATCATTTTAATGCCATGCTGGAAGATGAAGGCACCAAAAGCTGGTGGAGACAGGCAACGGGTGAAGCTATCAGCGGAAAGTTAAAAGGCCGGCGTTTGCCCGAAGTATTCAGCAATCAAACCACATTGGCGGAATGGTTATTGTTGTACCCCGGCTCTAAAATCATGCAGGCCGATCCTGATTTTATCAAATCATATGATAGTACCATGAATTATGAAAACGGCCTCAGCAGAAACAGCCTTACAGGAACTGATAGCCTTTCCTGGAAAGATAAATCATGGGTGATTGGGATTAAATCTGGTCCTGCCAGTAAAGCCTATGACTGGAACAGGCTCAAAACAGAAAAGATTATATATGATCAGCTGAGTAATACTCCGTTGCTGCTTGTACTGGCAGATGATCAAAAAAGCTTTTTTGCATTTTCAATAGCAGGTATTGAAAAACCAATTTTACGAAATGATACGCTCTTGTCAGGCAATAAGCATTTTACTCTCAATGGACATGGCATCGACACAAATTATAACCTGACTCCCTTGCCCGCTTACCAGGAGTTCTGGCACAGCTGGCGCAGCTTTAATCCGGGTACAATTAAATAAACAAACAGACTGATAAAATCCAAAAAATTGCTGACTGTATTTAGTGCAACAGAAATTTTTTACTGATCTCATCGTATTGCCCCAGGAGTTCATTGCTGCGGCCCTGCTCATCGAATATTTTTTCCCAGGTACTCAATGGTTCCCAGATACAAGTGCCCTTACCCAGGCCATTGCGGACTTCAAAGGCAATTTTATTGACTTCCGCCTTCCGGTGAGAATACTCCACAACATATATATCCCGGTTATACCTTCTGGCCAGATCATCAAGGTTGTCACGCAGATCATCCAAAGTACCATGCCACTTGGGATAATAAGACTGGCCAATCACATCAAAATACACGCCCCTCGCAATCATATTATCAATAAAAAAAACCGATTCATCGTTTTGCCCGCCTAATGCCACATGCAGCATCATGATAATCGAAGGGTCCACCGATTTGACGGCAGCTGTTCCCGCAGTAATCAATTGTGCCAATCCGTCGAAATTGGCCACATTCCCCTCGGGCCATACAATTCCATGATTGATTTCATTACCTATCTGTACCATATCCGGTGTGCTACCCTGATCCTTTAATTGTTGTATCACATCCTTTGTATAATCATGCAGTGATTTCTTAAGTTCATCAAATGATAATCCGCGCCAGGCAGCCGGCTTATATTGTTTTCCGGGATCCGCCCAATAATCACTGTAATGAAAATCGAGTAAGAGTTTCATCCCGGCTGCTTTGACCCGCTTTGCCATTTTTTTGGTATTGGCCAGATCACAAAATCCTTTTCCGGGTGAATAACCACTGTCTCGGGCAGGATCATTGAATATCCTTAAGCGCACATAATTAAATCCATGGTCTTTGAGAATCTGTATCGCATCTTTCTCCACCCCTTTATCAGAAAACTTCAATCCCCTGGCTTCCAGTTCCGGCAAAAAAGAAATATCAGCACCGATCATCTGATCAGCCCGTTTTTTTATCAGCTGAAGCAACGGTCCATACTTTGTATCCGTACTTTTCACCTGTACTGATTCCGGAGTAATGGTTTGGATATCGGTGCCTCCACCCCACAATCCTTTGGCCTTCGCTTCAAACTTCATCATCCCGGCAGATTCACCTGCCTGTATAATCACCTGACATTTTCCGCTGAATAGTCGTCTTTGCCAGGCACCATCCGCACATTGATCGGGCTCATGACTACTGGGATCTCCGTTCCCGACACCAATAATTTTTCCCGGTCCTTCTAATTTGAATTCGATCAGGTTATCAGCATCCGGCACTTCACGGCCTTCCCGGTCCAGCACTGTGATATTTACTACCGTGGCATCTCTCCCATCCGCCAGCAAAGTGGTTTTATAGGGTGTTACCACCACTTCTACAGGAAGTCCGGTTGTTTCAATTTTCTCGGTCAGTTTCTTTCCATTCTTATAAGCAATCGCT
>DAORJS010000060.1:0-11853 GCA_035439185.1 Chitinophagaceae bacterium | reverse complement strand
ATAGAAGTCAGGGTATTGAAGAAGAAATGCGGGTTCATCCTGGCTCTGTTCAGCCTTTGTTCAGTTTCCAGTACAATCTTTTTGTGTTTCAGAGATTGTTGTCTTACATAAAAGCCGATTGCCAGCAGTGCCAGGATACCGGCAATAGCCAGGAGGAAGTAGATCTGTTTCATTTTGGCGAGATCCCTGATGGTGTTCTCGTTTTTGGCCTGATTGTATTTTTTTTCGAGTTCTGTGATGGCCTTGTTTTTTTCAACCGAGAAAAGACTGTCTCTGATGGAGACCATTTTTTCATAGGCGGCAAGACCCCGGGTGCTGTTGCTGCTGGCTTTGGCAGCCTGGTAAATATTTTCGTAGGCATCAATCATCATCTGGGGATTAAATGCCGTAGCATATTGCAGGGCAGAGTCCGCCATGATGCCCGACTCAACATATTTTTTCAGCTGATAGAGTGCAGCTGCTTTTTTACTGAATCCGGTATAAGTAATCCGGTCGAATAAATGCACACCCCTTGGACTGCTGTTAATGATGACTTCGGCATACCGGATGGCGTCTGCCGTTTTGCCTGTTTGAAGGGAATAGCCTGCCATGGTTTCATTGGCTTCCAGGAAAGCCAGGAAATCCTTGCTTTTTTCGGCTATCGTCAGGGCCTCAAGACCCAGGATAGCGGCTGAATCGGCATAGACTGCTTTTTTAGATATTTTAAATAATTCAAGATAAGAGTTGGCCAGTCTGGTGGCCACGGAGGCTACCAGTGAAGGCACTTTGTCCTGCAGCTTTGCAGCAGCCATTGCATTCCGGTAATAAAAGATTGCTTTTGTGGTTTGGCCGATGGATGAAAATGCAGCAGCCAGATCTGTATTGGCCCGGCTGAGACCGTAATAATCTTTTGCTTTTGTAGCGGCATCAATTCCTTTCAGACCGGTAATGACAAGACTGTCATGCTGGTTCAGTTCCATGTACATTCTGGCCAGGGTACTGTAGTGCCGGACATATAAATCCTGATTACAATTTTTTTCTTTCAATAGTTTTTCTTCTTCAGCCAGAAAGAGACGGGCGGCACCGGTATTTTTTTCGGCTATGGCGATCTGGGCCATCCATCCCTGGTAAAAAATGATACAGGCAGTGTTTTTATAATTCAGGAGTTTGCGGGCATAAAAGGAAGCTGAATCCAGCTGCCCCGAGTTGAAATAATACCCCATGGGTGCTCTCAGTGATTCTGCTTCCGGGCAATGGCAGGGTTCCTGTGTGTGCAGGGGCAGATTGATCAGCAATGATCCGGCCATAAGGAAAAGGATATTATACTTTCGGTTACACATGTCAGATATTGATTAAGGCGGGCACATTTCCACCATTCATCATGCTGAGACAAAGATTGGCACAATGCAGTGCCTGTAAGATAAGGAATGAATCACATTCCTTTTCATACTCCTCATTGAGTTGCAGGGTAAAATCATGCGATTCTTTTTGCCAGTTTACCCTGGGTAGTAAGGATAGCATTTCCTCTCCGTTGTGATGAAAGAGCGTGAACCGGAGTCTCCAGCCGGATGATTTGGTAAACCGGTATTGCTTTCTGCCGCTGATCAGCTGTAAAATGATCCTGGCTCCCGCCTCAACGCTGGTTTTGGCCATCTTTTTTGAATGGAGTAAAGTGTGCCAGATGCCGGTTCCTGTTTGCCGGATCAGGTAAGATTCATCAGTGAATAATTCAGCCCCTTTAAAATCTGTATCGGTATACTCCAGCGTAGCAGCAGGCTGGGGTATTGCCTGTTGCAGGATAAATTTTGTTTTACTGATTGTCTGAATTTTCATACCTGAGAGTTTAAAATTACCCGGAATTCAACAGGCTGGAAACCGGTATCACCTATGATGCCTTTCATTTGATGAGCGATGCCGATGGTTTCATATTTGAAAGGAATGGGGCCAAAGTGAATCCGGAATGGTGCCGGCAGATATCAAACCTGCCTGATCAGCAGTGAAATGTGTCTCAGACTGGAATAAGTTGATAATAGCTTTGAGTAAAAGAAGTACTATGAAAGCAATTATTTCTGTATTCTCAATCTTCTTATTCTTTCTTACAGGATATTCCCAGCCCGGTGATTATGCTGGGCCTGCGAAAATGATGGTCAACTCGTTTTGGGATGGTGCGGGAAAACTGGAGCAATCTGTTGCCGGTGGCGGATCCAACCTCGATAAAGATAAACTGGTCAGTTTACAAAGAAAAATATTCGATATCAAAGCAAAAGATCCGGCTTATAGTACCGCTTCAATGGAAGCGAAGCTTGCCAGTTTAAAAGAAGGAATTGATAACAATCTGAAAAATAAAACTGCTGCTTCAGTCGCGGTGATGGATCAATTAAAAAGCACACGGCAATTTACGGAGGCCCTGAAGAATTTATTTTACTATAGTACCCAGTTGGGAAATGCGGATTTACCCCGCGCTAAAGAAAGGATAACAGAATATAAACAAAAGACAAAGGATATCCTTACGATGGACCGTAGTGGTGCCACAAAGGAACTGGAGGCACAAAAAACAAAACTGAAGATCGCTTTCCGGATGGCTGAAAAAGATTTATATGAGCTGGATCGCCGTTGCCGGGAGCAGACAAATAAAGACAACGCCGCCGTACGGTATTATGAACTGATGCTGACCCAGGCATATTGGGATGCAGCCCGGCAGGTATATCCGGAAGAAGCTGATTTTGCAAAAGCCAATGATATAGCCATAAAGTTATTAGGCGGTCTGGGAACGATTGAGCAGGTATATGCGCTGGCTGAAAAAAGCAAAGAACAGAAAATCAATGATACCCGGTTGCCGGAACCAGCCGTGGTGGATCCGGTACTTGAAAAATTGTTTCTGGATATTTTTAATGAATACCATGCTGAAGAATTCAAAGGCAAAGCCATTAAAGCGGTTGTTACCAGCAAAGACTGGTCGGTACAGCGGCATGAAATCACCGGAATCATTACCGGCCGGACCCGCAGGGCAGTCATAGTATATAAAACCTCCGAAGGAAAATGTTTTCTCACCGGTAATTTTTTTCTGCACCAGGAATATATCGGTAGCAGTTTTACCAGCGCCACCACTTCGCCCTATGGCATTTTAGGTAGTCAGGAAATGCGGTGCCAAAACGTACGGTAAATAAAATCTGAGGAATGAAAAAGGGAATAGCAGTCATTGTTTGTTTTGGAATTTTTGTATGTGCTTCTTCGCAGGATCCATTGTATAAAGGCCCTGCCAAACCAGTGGTCGACTCATTTTGGATGGCAGTGACCAATCTGGAAACTGCACTGGCCAAGGGATTAACTCAGGAAGATGCCAATAAAGCACTCCAGAACCTTGACAAAATGAAAGATAGAATCCGTGAAAAGGATCGCGCTTATAATTACGGACCATTGAATGAGAAAGTCAAATCGCTGACTCAACTGGAAAAGCAATACAGGGATGAAAAAAACGGGATAAAGACCTCCGTTGGTACCGGTATGTCAGACGAAACAATAAAAAAGGTAAACGAGTTATTAACGGCTATGTTTGATGTCAGTCTGGGTGAACATAAAGTGCCGAATCTCCGCAGTAAGGCAGAAGAAATGGATAAAAATCTGAAATCCTTACTGGCATTGGACCTGAGTGGCAGTCAAAGAGCGCTGGCCAGGTACCTGGTCCGGTTAAATAAAAAAGCAGTTGAAGCACAGACCGGTTATCCGGTGTTGGAAAAAAATTGCCTCGGGAGTACAGATATCGAAATGGCAGCTGTTGATTTTTACCGTTTCGGTTATTATCGGTCCTATTGGGATGCCGCCCGCAAAATATTTCCGGAAGAAGCGCAGCTGGCAGCGGCCTATACCGTCACAGACAAAATACTTACCGGTTTTGGATCAGTGGAAAAACTGGAGGGAATAGTTTCAGCAAATTACAGCCGTCAGGTAAAAGAAACAATGATACCGGTACCCAAGGTCAGGGATACGGCACTGGAACAGCTATTTATGGAGGCCTACAATAAAATGTACAGTGAATCCTTTAAAGGGAAGGCATTAAGGGCAGTGATATTGAGTGATGACTGGACGATTGAAAGGAATGAGATTTCCGGTGTTGTAACAGGAAGGCTGCGTAAGGGAGCTATCGCATATAAAAATTCAGAAGGGAAATGTTACCTGATCAGGGAATTTTTTATAAAGCAGGAATATGTATCCGGTGCTTTCGTTGGTACGAAATCCGTTTATGCGGTGGGAAAAGGCCAGGAGATGCTTTGTGAAAACCTGAAATAACTAGCTGTTCTGTTTGTCCTTGTCAATTAAAGGTAATTTGATTATTACAGTTACCCCCTTGCCGGATTCACTGTTGTTAATGCTAAAGGAAGCTTTTGTCTTCAGCTTAATATTGAGCAGGTAAATCCGGTCCCGGATGATCTGACTGGCCCTGGAAATATGTTCGCTGTGCTCTTTTCCGGTATTACTTAAGCCTTTTCCGTTGTCAGTGATTTTTATCTGCAGTTCAGCTCCTGTTTTTTCAAATACCAGATTGATTTCCCCGGGGTAGTTAATTCCTGCAAACCCATGTTCAATACTGTTTTCAATAAATGGCTGGAGGATCATGGAAGGAATCAGGATGTATTCCGGTTCAATCTTATCATCAATATGAATATGAAAACTGAATTTTTGGGGAAACCGGATTTTTTGTAATTGCAGGTATTCTGTCAGAAATGCGGTTTCCTGTTCAATAGTTACATATTCTTTATAAGTGCTTTCCAGTGTTTCCCGCATGATATGTGAGAATTTGGAGAGATTGCTGGCAATACTTTTGCCATCATTGCCTTCCATGGCAAAAGACTGGAGAGAGGAGAGTGCATTAAAAAAGAAATGCGGGTTCATCCGGGCCCGGTTCAAACGTTGCTCGGTTTCCATGATTTTTTGTTTGTTTTTCAGGGTTTGCTGGCGGATAAAAAAAGTCAATCCAACTAATGCAAATAAACCTGCGATGGCCAGCAATACATAGATCCTTTTTTGCTGAGCCAGCTCCTTAATGGTTTTTTCATTTTTGGCCTTGTTGTATCTCTGTTCCAGTTCATTAATGGTTTTTGATTTTTCCGCGTTGGTCAGGCTGTCCTGAATTTCATAATAGCTGCTCATGGCATCCACAGCATCTTTATAATTTTCTGTCCGCATACCAATCTGGTAAATCAGTGCATATGCATTGGCTACAGTTTCGCCGGTGCCCACCTGTTTGTGCAGGATTAAACAGGAATCAGCGAGACGGCGGGCTTCTTTATAGTTTTTCATTTCCATCATCACATCGGCCTTATCTCCGTAATTAGTAGCCTGCTGGGCCAGGTCTCCGTCCTCAACTGCGATCTGAAAGCTGCTGTCGAGATAACGAAGTGCAGTGGGGTAGTCACCGGTTTCATGGGCATAGCCATTCATCCGGTTATACCCTTTTTGCAGCAGTTTCCTGAACTGATACTTTTTACAAATCAGCAGCTGTTCCTGGGTGAACATTTTCGCTGAATCAAGCAGCATAGTGTTTTCGGTGTCCTGATAACGCCATAAAAAAACGGAAGAGAGGCTGCTTAAAACAGTGGATTTTTCCAGCGGCTCCCTGATCTTATCCAACAGGGTAAGTGCTCTCCGGGAATATTCATACCCTTTGGCGGATTCCTTCATTTTATTGAATGATTGTGCAATCTGCAAAAGGCAAATGGCTTCTTCAAACCGGTCACCGGATTCTTCAGCCAGGGGCAGGGCTTTCAGTCCAAAGGCAATGGATTGATCAAATTCACCTTTCAGCTGTTTCAATACAGCCATCTGCCGGTAATAATTATAAAAAGCAGCTGCTTTACAACTTTTTTTAGTCAGTTTTTGAAATGAAGTATCCAGATATGCCTCCGCAGAGTCAAACAACCGTTTATTATAGAAGATTTCTGCCTGCCATTCATAGATTCGCGGGATACAGGCATCATTTTTTTCTTCTTTTAATTGTTTAACAGCGGCGATTAAATCAAATTGTTCGCTGATTCTTTGCTGCCGGCGAAGCACAATGGATGGATCGCAGTCGCATTTCTGGGCGGTCAGGACCGGTTGGCCGATGATCCATATCAAAAGAAAACCGAAGATGTTTTTCATTGTTTGGCAGGGAGATTTATAACTAAATGTAAGCCAAACTGTGATTAACAGGTGTATGTTCCTGCCAACTGGTTGTGGAAAAAAAATTGCTTTCAGGCAGTTATCTATTTGTATTCGGCAATTATCTATTGATTGACTCCTGTTATTCTACAATCTGAAGGGGCATAAAAAAATCCTGCATGGCAGGATTTTTAAGCGAAGGGGTAACGGTTATTTCTAATGCTCAATCTTCTTTATCTTTCTCCAGCAAAGGTTAATCAGGGCTAATAACAGGAGGGGAGGGATGGCCAGGATGAAAATGGTCAGCGCGGGAAAATACTGGTTGTCGCCCAGTATGCCAGCCTGCCAGCGGTTAATGGAAGGAACGATCCACCATTCAGACTTTGCCATAAATGCGGCTGTTCCCAGGATTGCCATTGCAAGAATAAAAGTGACTGTCTTCATTGCTCCTCCCTTTTTTTTGCGGGCTGGTACAGCCAGATGCCGATGCAACTGATGGCAATCACAAAAGGCAGTCGGCCGGTATGTTTAAAATTTGTTTTCTCTTCCAGTAATGTAATCAGCAACGCTGAAAGGATCACTACAACCAGTATTATTCCGGTTTTTTTCAGTTTGCCTTCTTTTGGCCAGAATTCCTGTTTATTCATATGCTTCGGTTAACTGTTGTTGTGCTTATCAGCATCAAATTTTCACTGTAATTATTCAATAATAATTTTCCGGATCCTGTTATTATATAAATCGTTCACATAGAGAAAATTATTACTGAAATCACCGGTAACAGCAATGGGTCCGTCAAAACTCGCATTCGTTCCCTGTCCGTCTGAATTGCCGGAAACACTTCCTGCCAATGTGGTCACCACGCCGGCAGCTGTTATTTTCCGTATCCGGTGATTACCGATTTCAGTGACATAAAGATTACCGGAAGCATCCACACAGATACCTGCCGGAGTAGTAAACCGGGCCGCTGCACCAGTACCATCCGCAGATCCGGGTGTAATATCCCCGGCTACGAGGACCGGAGTATTTGATCCCTCCGTGAATTTATAAATCCGGTTCTGAAAGTAGTTGGTAAAGTAAATAACATTGGAAGCATCGGCCACCAGTCCGAATGCCATGTATCCGGTTACGACAGTTGTCACAACCCCGGCCATGGTTATTTTCCGGATTTTCTGTGTGGCATAATCGGTAACATATAAATTTCCGGTATTGGTTAAGGCGATACCAAGGGGTTCTGCAAAACTGGCAGCAGCTCCGGTACCATCCACACTGGCACCGGCACCATTACCGGCAAGGGTGGTTACAACACCGGCGGAGGTAATTTTCCGGATAGCATTATTCATCCGGTCGCTTACATAAAAATTACCACTGGCATCTCCTACAATACTATAAGGCTGGTTGAACTGAGCAGCTGTTCCGGTGCCATTCGAAAAGCCGGCGATTCCGCTTCCTGCCAATACAGTGGTTACGCCAGCTGTTGTGATTTTAAGTATGCGGTGATTATCCCGGTCACAAACAATCAGATTTCCGCTGGCATCCCTGGTGATTCCGGTAGGGGTGTTTAAGGTGGTAGTGACTCCGGACAAACTGATCGTACTTACCCAGCCATTACCCTGATAGGTAAAGGAAGGGCCTGTTAAAGTCTTACCGTTTTTCTCAAGTTTTACTAATCCGGTACCGGCACTTACAGGGACCAGGGCGGTTACAGCAGTATCCGTTGCTGTTTGAATGGTGGCCTGTACATTATTAAAGTACACTTTCAATGCAGCAGTGCTGGTTCCGAATCGGGTACCCCTGATAGTGACAAGCGTATTCTTCGGCCCCTCTGAAGGGCTGATGGCTGTTAGTGTCGGATCAGGCTCGGGACTGGGAGTTGGTGTGCTTTCTTTTTTACAGGAAATAAGAAGGGTGGAAATGAGAATGGCGGATAATACAAAAATTCTTTTTGACATAAATGGATTTTAAGGGTTTACAAAAGGTGCCGGTTAATAGAGGATGCTAAAATAGACTGCTGTTTTTATTGAATAAGTCCTGTTGAATACCTGTAAACAGGGAATTTATATCCGGGGTAACCGAACGAATAAGTGAAAATCAGTTGGCGGCCTGATGACTGGCAATTATGTGAATTAATCCGGCGTTTATGGATCAAAGGTTGGCAGTTACCAAAATAAGTATTGGCAGAGAACAGCATGGATTACTTTGCAGGAAATGATTATACTTATGATGAACCGTATTAAAGCAGCCCTGCTTGTAGTACCGGCTTTGACCATGTTGATATCCTGTACGGAAGGTTCTGCTGATAAAAAAGTACCTGAACTGGCCGATGAAATGTGTAACTGTTTTGAAGAATTCGGCCAGTCTGTGAGTGAACAGGAAATGGCTATATTCAAAGAAGTTTCAACTGCCGAACAACCTCAGAAAGTACTGGCAGCAGCTTTTGGAAAACTGGAAGCTACAGAAGCAACCGGACTGGCCGAAAAGATGAAAAGTATCGGAGACAGGAATTCACCAGTTTTCAAATGCCTGGAAGCTTTTGATAAAAAGCATAGCAGGGAAACCACCACTGATAAAGAAAAACTCACAGAAAAACTTTTGAAGAAATTGCAATCCAACCAATGTCATATCGGGGCAGCCATTATCAACCTGAGTCTGAAGAAGGGAAAGTAATTCCTCATTCAGTTTTCACCCTTTACCGCATTTTCAATATTTCTGTCGGGTATCAGCCACATCACCGCCACCAGGATGATCAGTGCACCGGAGATACCGGTATGTATCCAGGCGGCCGGTATCGCTAAAGTATATAACACACAGGAAAGTCCTCCCTTTAAGGATTGTTTTTTGAGGACCTGTAACATAGCCTGATTACCGGGGTTACATTTTTTGATCACTTCCAGTAAAACATAATAAGCCAGACCGCAACAATTGGAAAGGATAGCGTATCCTGCCACCGTATTCCGTGCGAAATGATTTTCTCCCATCCAGGCAGTAGCAAAGGGAATCAGCGATAACCAGAATAAAAGATGAAGATTGGCCCATAGAATACCACCTCTTACTTCTTTGATGGTATGCATCAGGTGATGATGATTACCCCAATAAATGCCAAGGTTGATAAAACTCACGATATAACTCAGGAAAACAGGCCAGAGTGCTTTTATGGCATCCCAACTGGGATCATGGGGAATCTTTAATTCCAGCACCATGATAGTGATAATAATGGCAATGACGGCGTCACAAAAAGCTTCCAGTCTGTTTTTTGTCATAAAAATGGGATTGTTGGTTCGCACTATAAATATATACAGACATTTAATATGTTGAACAAGGAGTTCTCTGACTTATGCAGACCCTGTCAATATGTTTTTTTTGAGGGATAGCCCGATTGTTTGCTAATTTTAGTAACAATTGCTTGCTAATGAGAAAGTATATTCCAGCCGGGATACTGCTGCTCCTGTATCTTCCTGTAATTGCACAAGAGGAAGGGAAGGGAAAGAGTAAAGAATTCTATACAGCAGAACATATTATACAATATTCTCCTTCTCTTAAAAAATTTTCCCTTCCATTACCATTAAATGCACAATTGCAGGAAAGTCTGGACGGGCAGGTATTATTTCGTATTAATGTAAAAAAATCAACCCTGCATGGTGTATGGCAGAGCTGGTATCTCAACGGGCAAACCTGTGATTCCGGCCGGCTGGTCAGGAATATTCCTGATGGTGAATGGTCCATCCGAAATCATAGTGGTCGGTTAATAGCGGTTAGGACATTTAGTGCAGAGGGCTATCACCGGGTACTGGAAGAAATTACAAGACCCAATCCCAGAAGAAATTTTTATCAGTTGGGACAAATAGCGCTTCAAAACCGTAACCTGGCCCTCCATTATCTGCAGGCTGAATATTCTTTCCCGGATAAGCGAAAGGATGCCACATTTCATTCGATCAGGGAATTGGTTTTAGCGAATGCCAACGGAAAATCTTACCGGCCTGTTTTTGAGAATGCATTGCTGGATGGTTTGTACATGAATTATTTCGACAATGGCCAGGTAAAGGATTCAGGATATTATCAAAAAGGAATCCGGGAAGGATATTGGATCCATCGGGAATCTCCTGACATGGAAACAATGGCAGGAGCTTACCGGCATGGTTTGAAAGATCAGGAATGGAAAATCTATTCGCAAGATGGAATTCTGCTGCAAATCATGTTCTACCGGAAAGGTACACTGCGCTGGCAGAAACAATTCCGGCATTAAACTATTTAACTGCCTTTTGTTTAAAGAAGAGTTTTTATGGCGGCAATGATCAGGTGATGGCCACACCGATCAGCTTTCCGATTCCAAATGTAATCGCAGCTGCGGCGAGTCCAAATATGACCTGTCTGATACCTGAATACCAGATACTTTTTCCTGTAAACAATGTAATCGCAGCCCCGATCACAAACAAACCTACAGCACTGGCCGCTGCACTGATCAGGATCGCTGAAGTGCCATTGAGAAACATAAAGGGAAATACCGGAATAATGGCACCGATGGCAAATAATATAAATGAATAGATCGCTGCTTCGATGGCAGAACCTTTTAATTCTTCAGCATTGATACCCAGTTCTTCTTTTACCAGTAATTCATGGGCATGTTCTTTATTATTGATAATGGCAGCTGCCATTTCTTTTGCCTGCTCAGCGGAAATACCTTTGGCCCGGTAAATCAGTTCCAGTTCTTTTTGTTCATTTTCAGGACTGGTTTCCAGTTCTTCCATTTCAATGGCCATCTGGTTTTCATATAATTCCTGTGAGCTCTTCACGGAAATCCATTCTCCCAATGACATGGATAATGCACCTGCCAGCAAACCAGCCAGTCCGGCCAATAATACACCGCTACCACCATGGGTGGCACCGGCTACGCCCATCACCAGACTGAAATTGGAAACCAATCCGTCGTTGCCGCCTAACACAGCTGCCCGGAGGGCATTACCGCCAACAGACTTATGTCTGGATTCAAATCGGGCAATCGTACTTCCTGAGACATTGGTATTTTCAATGATATTCCGTAAAACTTTAACATGGTTGGTTTCAGATCCGGTCAGGGGCATATTCAACTGTTCCTTTGTTTTCACCACTGCCCTGGAAAGGGTTTTCTCTGTATCCATCAGGGTACCCAGCACATAGTCATACCCGAAAAGTTTACCTATTTTATTCAGTGTCTTTGCCCGGAAGGAGGGAGCAGGCATTTGTTCAGGTGCCAGACCGCTCTTCTCCAGAAAAGCATTGGCATGCCCCATTTCTATTTCACTCATTTGTTTGAAAATGGCAGCGACTTCTTTGTCGGTTTCTGTTTCAGCTAATCTTCCGTAGAGATAAGCCGCATCTATTTCGGTTTGGATACTTTTTAAATCTGGCATGCCTTTGAAATTTCAATTCTAAAGATAGTCCATCGGATACAAGACCATGGATGACTTTGATTACTTAAAGAGCTGATCAAAAATGGTCAGGTACATTGTATGCTGGAATTCTTTGTCCTTATTCATTCGGTTTTTTGTTGAATCAAAGTTGTAGAAATTAGTATTCGGTCACGCAGGACTTTTTAACCAGAATGAATCAGGCCCTGCCATCTGCATCCTTTTTCTGCCGGCCAGAACCTTGTCAGGGCATGCTTTCCGGACACTAATTCAGCTGGTTCTATCACTGGTTTCAGGACTTAAAAACCTGTTATTCAGGCCTCCCGCTTCCTCAGCTCAGTCAAAAACCCTATCT
>DAORJS010000059.1:0-11902 GCA_035439185.1 Chitinophagaceae bacterium | reverse complement strand
TTCATCAGGAAGGATAATATTTACTCACCAGTTCCAGTAATTTTTGTTGATCCAGATGGGTGGCAATAGCACCATTCACCTGTAATATTTCTGCGGAAAGGGTATGGGCAATCCTCATACATTCTGCATCTTCTTTTCCCAGGTATTTTCCAAGAATAAAACCCGATAGTGATCCGTCCCCGGCACCGGTGCAGTCCAGCACTTCAATTTCCGGTGCATGAAGAGAAACAGATTTACCCGGCCCATACAATGCAGAACCGTGTTTGCCATTGTGCAGCCAGATCTGTTTGACCCCTCTTTGCAACATTTCATCTACCTGTTGCTGGGTAAAGAATGATTTTTCCGAACAAAGAACCGGCAACTCATCTTCATTGGGAGTAATCAGGTAAAGACCCGAGAGATTGACATCCCGGTATTTTCTGGCAGGAGGTACAGAAACAGGTTCTAATATAAAAGGTACCCCGCTGTCATTACTGAAGGCCAGTAACCATTCAGCCGTATCCACATTGATATTGGCATCGGCCAGAATAAAGGAAGCTGATTTCAACAGTTCTACATGTTTGCCTAAATGATAAGGGGTGATCAGCTGCGTGGCGGAATTAGTCAGAAATGCCGTGAATAGCGAACCATCAACATTCAGGATACCCGTGTACTTACCCGATAAGCCTTCTTTTGTGATCGAAGCATCCAGTTTAACTCCGGCATCAGTACATATTTTTTTCAACCAGTCACCATCACTATCATCTCCGAATACACTGATCAGTTGAACCGGTACGCCCAGCAGGGCCAGTTGATGGGCAATATTACGGCTAACACCGCCTGCGGTCTTGGTTACTTTGGCATTATTGGTGGTGGCCAACAGCATTTCTTCGGAGGCGTGGAACAGCTCATCCACAAAGGCGGCCCCGATACAGATGATGGGTTTGCTCATGCTGCAAATGTAATGGCAGAATAAAGATGAAACATATGAGTAAGAGAGAAAGATGGCAGGACTTCATTCATTTTCTTCCGCATCTTCCGATTTTGTTTGTTTCTTCAGCCAGGCCATCGCTTGTGATGTAATTTCTGATACCAGGACTTTAAGCTGATCCGTATTTCCTTTCAGGTCATAGCTGAACAGGGTAGCATCCCCTTTTTTGAGTTTGATTTTACAGTCTATCTCTTTTTCCCTGACCAAATAACTTCCATTCAGGGAGTAAGCTTCCGGGGATGCAGACTGCGTGGAGAAGACAATTTTTTTCCCGCCTTCTTCTGTAGAAAGCTTTTGCAGATCCGCATCGATCATTTTCCGGATGCCCAGGTTATCATCCGCAATGGCTTCGTCCCTGTTCAGAAAATTCCCCGGCACAAAAAGAGGTTTTGCAGACAGTAACTGAATTTTTTGTATCAGTTCCTGGTCCACCAGTCCGATATTGAATTGTGAAGTAGATACCACTTGTGGCTCCTGTCTTGATTTGTCTTTTTTCGCCAGTTCACTCACCATTTCCGCAGCCTCATTGAACCAACGGGTTATATTCAGGTATTTTCCATCTTCCAGGATGCCGGGGTTTTCCTTGATTCCTTTTAAAAGGGAGTAGGTCAGGTAACCATGTCCATATTCCTCCGACTCGTAAGCCAATTGGGTGCTGGCAGAAGCAGAGAGGATATACAATCCGCTTTTCTCGTTCAGTTTTTCAATGGCTTTGATCTGCCGGGCTTCCTCATCTCCTTTTACACCCAGCATATTCCGGTTAAAAGCGAGCATATCATTGATGGCCTGTCCGCTCTGACAGGCATCCAGGATCAGGACCCTTTTCCGGGCCTTGATGGATTGTGGTTTGATCCAGTCTGTGAGCTCCGACATACTGATCCCCGCATTTTTAAATAGATTTTCTTCCACGAGAGAGGTAGCATCAACAGTGAGATAATAAAACTCTTTTGTTTTTTCATGCATCACCCCATGACCGGAAAGAAAGATCAGCAGAATATCATTGGGTGCGGCCCTTTTGCTGATTTCAGTGAAAATATTTTTGATCGTTGCTTTTTCGGGATATAGTTTTTTATTATCCGTAGTCACGGTATAGACAAATACATGTTCTTTTCCCAGTAACTTTCCCGCAGACTCTTCCAGGGTGCTTGCCATTTTTGTAGCATCCACGGAAGCAAATTGCAGATCCATTTTATCATCCTTATAATTGCTGGTCCCCACCATCACTGCAAATAAATTGGGGGCTGTTTTTTTGCCTGCATCAAAATAGACTGTTTTCGTAAGGGTACGGGAGGGTAAATCGTTTTTGGCTGTAGCACTCTTTACAGTGATCTGATTACTGTTGGTTTCGTCAAAATAAGTTCGCATCTCTGATGCGGGTATCTTGATTTCATATACGGTTCCGGATTTGATTAAATCTTTCGTTTCATATTCCCGGTAGTCATATCCGTTTAATCCAATCACGGTTTTTCCAATCCCTCCGGTTCTGGGAGTTATTCTGAACCGGTAAAGACTATCGGTGCTCATATCTTCCAGCAATGGCGCTTTGTTACAAACATTTAATTGTTCCAGTGTTACTGCATTGATGCTGTCGCCTGCTATGATTCTTTCGGCTAGTCCGGGTACCCACAACTGATCTTTTACCTGAGAGAGTTCAATGACTTCATCGCCACAGATAAAATGAATCATTTCCCTGGCTTTTTTGGTACCGTCGTAATGATTTTTGCCATTGGTGACGAGGAAATTACTGCTGTCGATCAGTACAAAAGTGAAAAGAATTTTGCCATTCCTGATGTCAAGCAACTGCATCACATTGTATTCACTCGTAATCAGCAGTTGCTTACTGTCGGGTGAAACCGCAACACCGGTGAAATGTTCCATTTCACCATTCCACAAAAACATTTGTTTTCCACTGGCAAGATGTGTGACGATAATGGATTTGGGATGATGCCAGAAAATATTGTATTGCCCGTCCGGACTTTTGTAGCCCGCGTTTGCTGCATCACCCGTGCCCATTGTTTTCATCAATACAATATCCCCCCGCTCTTTGATTTTCGTAGTAATTGGTTTTTCCAGTTTCGCGGCCTGAATATCCCAGGTGATGGATTGCGCTTTCGTTTCTACAACAATTTTGTTACCATCAGGAGTAAAATGAGCTCCGTATAGTTCTGTTGTTTTTCTTGAAGCTACAGATATCGGCAACCCGCTACCGCTTTCCCAAACACGAGCGGTCATATCTGCTCCGGCGCTCAGCACCTTTGACCCATCAGCACTGAAGCAGGCACTGTAAACCGGGGCGGTATGTCCTTTCAGCGCACTGATCATAACATTACTATTTGAATGGTATGTCCGCACGATATGATCAGGTGTAATGGTTAGTATGAATTTACCATTGGCACTGAATCTGGCCTGATCAATTATACCTGACCAGGACTTAATGGTTACAAGTGTTTGGCCGTTTGCAAGGTTGAATGTTTGTATTGTACTATCAGCAAAAGGAAGCAAGATTGTTTTTCCATCAGGGCTAAACAGGTCCATTTGATCTGAATTAATGGTATCTAAATGGTTCCTAGTAAAAATCGTTTTTTGGGTTTTCAGGTCTTTTACGGTAACTGAATCATATTTTACAAGTTCTTCAGGGTATTCCCCGCTGCTGTCTGTATAGCTTTTTCCGTTTAACTGAAGCAGGTAATCAGCACCCGGACTGATCAGCACCGTTTCCATCAGGCCATTTTCCTGTTTATCTTTTATGTGGATCAGCTGTAACTGTTTCAGCGTATTAGCATCGGAGATGATAATAGCAGAATCATATATCATTAGTAACTGTTGTCCGTTTAATGAAAAACGAATCTCTTTAGGAGCATCCCGCAAAGCTGTATTTACGGTGAGTGGCAAGCCATTTCGGATATCAAAAACCCGGACAAAGGTTTTATAGTTGTTGTCATTTTGGGAACAGACAACAATTGTCTTTCCGGAGGGATTAACCCCCTCAAAAAGGACATTATTTTCAATACCCTTCAGTTTCCTGAGGAATTTCATTTTTTTGGCATCATAAATATCACCCTGGCTTATATAATAATTACCGTCTTTGCTGAACTGTATAATATCAGTGGGACCGGGAATACTGTCTTCATGCCAGGCTAAACCGGTTTTAAGTTGAATCAATTTTTTGTAATACCCACCGAAGTGATATACAAACAGGCTGCTACCATCGGGAGAAAACATGGCTTTTTCCACGGGCATGCTTTCACCTTCGCCCTGCTTTTTAAGGTTCAATAGCAATTTTCCGGTACTGGTTTCCCAAACTTTGGCAGTTCCGTCGGCTGATACGGTTACAAATTTTCGGGTATCCGGACTGAATTGTACCGTTTTTATTATATCCGTATGTCCTTCTGGTAATATGATTTTTGAAAAGGGTGTTTGAAGAAAAACAATATCTGCTTCCTGAGCCCGGAGCGGGTCAATCAGTAGCAGGAAATACCATATGAACAGAAGACGGGTTAACATGGATAGTTCAGGTTTCCTTTTTTCTTACAATTAATACCCATCCGTTTTCCAGTTGCCGGTAGCCGTGGTCATAACAATAATGATAGGTATTGCCGTTTCTGGCGGTATACACTTCTGTAATATACCTGAAAATAAAACCCATTTCTGATAATTTATCCCTGTTGGCCTTGGTGGTTTCCTGATTTTCGGGCAATAGAGAACTGAGAATCTTTCTATTTTTCATCAGGGCATTACTGATATTTCTAACCAGTGGCAGTTGCCGGTCGGTGGCCTTTAACTGATTATTAAAATTATTTCTGCAATAATCATGACAGAATATTTTATCTGCCCTTCCCTTTAATAAAGCCCCGCAGTATTTACAGTTTCTTTTATTGGTTCCATTTCCTACCATGAACATCTTTTTTTCTAAGAATTAAGGTACAACAGTTTAAAAGTGTACAAACGTTTTTTACACGCTTAGTTTCGGGAATAAACACTTAACCTCCGGTTGAAAACACCAGCGAAACTCATATTTGTTCCGTCATCCGAAACTGACGTCAGCGGCTGACTGGGATAATCAAATTTTTAAACCGTCCTCTTAGCAGGACACAAATTTTACAACTATGTACGCTTTAAAGAACAAAGTTCAACTGATCGGAAACCTGGGTAACACACCGGAAGTAAAAGCCTTTGACGGCGGTAAAAAGATGGCCACCTTCAGGATGGCTACTACTGAAGTTTACCGCAATGCGAAAGGCGAGAAGATCAAGGAAACCCAGTGGCACAATCTGGTGGCCTGGGGTAAGCTGGCTGAGATTGCAGAAAAATACCTCAGCGTGGGAAAGGAAGTAGCCGTGGAAGGCAAATTGGTCAGCCGCAGTTACAATGACAAGGACGGCAATAAGAGGGTTTATACCGAAATCCAGGTCAACGAACTGCTGATGCTTGGCGCCAAATCAGCGGAAGCGTAGGAAAAGAAGCCACGGCTCATGCTGTAAGGAATGGAGCTTTATATTTCAACAGTGTGACCGTGGCTCTCTTTGTTAATTATTAATCGGACAGGAATGTGGAGTAAAGGAAAAGCAGGAATTAATTTGTAGAGAAAGAATATTATCGGGCTATTTTTGTTAGCAGTACAGCAATGAATACTTCAATTAGCATTACTCCGGATACATCCAACGAAATTTTCCAACTGGCAGCCGATTTAGTGAATCAGACCGGTCGTAACCTTTTTTTGACCGGCAAAGCGGGTACAGGTAAAACCACTTTTCTGAAATTCATCCGGGAAAATTGTCCTAAGCAAATGGCGATTGTAGCACCTACGGGTGTCGCTGCAATCAATGCGGGAGGAGTGACCATTCATTCTTTTTTCCAGATTCCGCCCGGAATCTTTCTTCCTACCCGAAGGCGATCGGGTTTTGGGGATATGAACACAGAAGTTCATGATCAGCATAGTCTTACCGCCAGGCTGCGTTTTAATAATGATAAAAGAAAAGTCTTCCGGCAACTGGAATTGCTGGTGATTGATGAAGTGAGCATGGTTCGATGTGACCTCCTCGATGCTATTGATACCGTATTGAGATTTGTAAGGAAAAGGCCGAATGAGGCCTTTGGCGGGGTGCAGGTACTTTTTATCGGAGACCTATACCAGCTTCCCCCGGTAACCCGGGATACCGACTGGCAAAAACTGGGTGAGTTTTACAATAGTCCCTTTTTCTTTGACAGTCAGGTATTGAAAGAGCAACTCCCGCTTTATATTGAATTCCAGAAGATCTACCGGCAAACGGATCAGTCCTTTATTAACCTGCTCAATCAGGTCAGAAATAACCAGCTGAACGAGGATGGTATGAACCTGCTCGAAAGCCGCTATAACCCCGGGTTCCGCAGACAAAAAGATGATGGTTATATTATTCTTACCACGCACAATGAACAGGCCCGGAACACCAACAGCAATCAGTTACAGCAATTGCCCGGTACGGCTGTTCAATATGATGCCTTAACAACAGGCGACTTTCCTGAGAATGCAAGTCCGGCTGACCCGGTGCTTTATCTGAAGACCGGGGCACAGGTCATGTTTATTAAAAATGATAGTGCAGAAAGAGGGAAACGATATTATAATGGTAAGATCGGCTTCGTGACCCGGATGGAAGACGAAAGAGTTTTTGTAAAATGTGAGGGAGAGGCAGAAATCGGGGTGGACAGAGAGAAATGGAAGAATATCCGGTATAATCTGAACGCGAATACCCAGAAGCTCGAAGAAGATGAGCTGGGCTCCTTTTCTCAGTTCCCGATCCGGCTGGCCTGGGCCATCACCATTCATAAAAGTCAGGGACTCACATTCGAAAAAGCCATTATAGATGCTGGAGAAGCTTTTGCTCCCGGCCAGGTATATGTTGCTCTGAGCCGTTGTACAAGTCTGGAAGGAATGGTTTTAAAAAGCAGACTCAGGAATAATAGTTTACTATCCGATCCCCGGGTAACAGCCTTTTCAGCCAATATTGCCAGCTCCGACTGGTTGAAAACAGAACTGGAAAAAGCCAAAAAGGAATACCAGGAAAAGATATTGCTTTCCTGCTTTGACTTTAGTATTGTACAACATCCTTGCCTTGCTCTAAAGCAATATCTCCAGGAAAATGATAGTTCTTTTAGCCAGGAAGCCCTGGCATGGGCGGTAAATTTTTATGCCGCAATCGGTGACTTACAGGCAACAGCGCATAAATTTCAGGTTTGGCTCATGGATCAGTTCAATGATACTGAACTTCCGGCAGCCATTCCCGCCATTCAGGAACGATCTGCTAAAGCAGCAGCTCATTTTTTGCCGGCAATTGAAAAAATGATACAGGAGATATTGCAGTGTCCTGTTATAACAGACAGCCGGCAACATGCCAAAGAATGTAATGATCTCCTGAAGGAAGTATATACGCTGTTCAGCACCATGGTACATCAGCTGAAAAGTTTTAATGGACATTGGGATACAGCCATTTGGCAAAAAAACCGGCAAAATTTCACGCTTCCTTCATACAGCATTAATACTTATGCCGGCGCCGGTCAAAAGCAAACCCTGGGACCTCATCCTGCCCTTTTCATGCGTTTGAAAGAATTAAGGGACACGATCTGTTCCAGAAAAGACCTGCCTATTTTTAAAGTAGCAGCCAGTAATACCCTCCAGGAAATCTGCCGCTTCCTGCCGCAATCAATCATTGAATTAAGACAGATCAACGGATTCGGGGAACACAAACTAAAACTATATGGTCAGCAATTCCTGGAAATAATCCAGGACTATTGTGAGGAAAACAATCTTGAGTCCCGGATCGCCGAAAAAGCATTGGTGAAAGAAGTGCAGCCAGGGATTCGTTCCGGCAAAAAGAAAGCCGATACCTATGCAGCCAGTTTCCTCTTATACAAAGAAGGAAAAAGTATTGATGAAATCGCTGCAGCCAGAAGCCTTTCCAGAAGTACCATCGAAGGTCATCTTTGCAGGTATATCAGCCAGGGTGAAATTGATATTAATACCCTGATTAAACCGGAAAAACTGGCAATGATCGAAGAAGCCCTGCTGCAATACGATGGAAAATCCATTACACCCATCAAGCAAAAACTTCCTCCTGATATCAGTTTTGGAGAAATCAGGATCGCAATGGCTGCTCAGGGAATTTCACAGGCACCCTCATCTGATTAATACCACGGTTCCCTTTCTGATGGTAGCCGATTGTCCGGGTAACTGATAACGGGCCAGCCAGGTGAACATATTCGTATCTGTTGAAAAACCCATGACCCGGCCATCCCACTTCTCCAATGGATTGGTACTATAAAAAACCCGCTGACCCCAACGATTATAAATACTTAAAGAATATTCTTTCAGGGAGAAAATACTGCCAAGCGGCCCGAAGCGGTCATTGACACCATTATTATCCGGAGTAAAGGCACTGGGGAAATAAACACCTATACAGGAAAGATCTTTTTCTGCCCGGCCCTTGCCTGATGCGGGACAGGCATCAACTCCTGTTACGGTTACGGTGTAATCTCCTTCGGGAAGCCCTGTTGCGATGGGCCCATCTTGCGGGGGATTACTGTTCCAGGTATAATTAAATGCAGAACCTGTTACACCTGTTTGTGCCAGGAGGGATCCTCCGGTATTTGACTGACAACCCACTACCGCCAGCAGACTTACCTGTACATCCATGATAAAAATATCCTTGCTGATGGTGGAAGGGGCATTGCCCGGACCCGATGCTGTTAAACTCACTGTATATTTTCCGGGTCCCGAAAAGGTATGAGCAGGATTGGCAATAGTAGCGGTATTAGCGGACCCCGAAGCCGGATCTCCAAAACTCCAGGAATAGTTATCCGGGCAATTAGCGGAACGATTGGTGAAATTCACCGTTTTACTACTTGCACAGGTCCATGAAAAGTCAGCTGCATTGGGAGGTGCTTCTCCAATCATGATATCATCTATAGCAAAACCGTCATAGTTATTGCAAATGGTTCCGGCACCAAAAATGAAACGGAATTGTACTCCTGATCTTCCGCCAAGATAGGGCATGGTATGTTTGGCCAGCAGCCACCCATTGCTACCATTCCCCCCACGGCAGCTACCCCCGGTGGGTTGAATATTTCCGGACCATCCGTTTCTCGAAGCACTAAGAGGTGCCAGAAAATTGACCGGGTTATAGTTAAACCAGTTTTCATTCAGGCAATTACGCGGATCTGCAGCAGCACCCACTGTTTCCCAGCTGGCACCATTGTCCAATGAAAACTGAAAACTGCCACCATCAAATTGTTGCTCGGATTCCCAATTCACTTTAAATGTGATGTATGGATACTGTAGTCCTGTAAAATCAAAACAGGGGCTTTGTAACCAGGATGCTTCAGCATTGGTATAGGAAGTACCGGATAATCCGCCAACGATCCAGCACTTTGTCCCACCACCTGCAGTATTAATTACTGTTTTTCCCGGTGTACCCCATGCCCAGTCATTACCGGTACCTCCTGATACCCAACCACCATCGTTGATTTCAAATCCTTCTGTATAGGGAAAAATGCTGATCCCGCCGGTACATTGTGCCTGTGAACGGATCGCAAACGGAAGAAGAAAAAGTAAAACTGGAATAATCTTCATTGTCAATAACACAAGGTACAAAGGTACAACTAACAGGTGATAGCGAATAAAAGACAATACCAATCACCAAAGCGTAGTTCACATCTGTTTTCAATTATTCACATTTAACGTAATTAAGCTTGTTACTTTCAAGTTTATTAATAACTTCATTTTATTACTTACCTAACCCCTATATGGATATAGCAACCACCCCCGCTTATCGTACGATCAGCAATCATGAAATTGCAGAAGTACGCAGGAAGATCGTCAATGATCAGAACGCTTTATTCAGCTGCTGTCAATACCAGCCCGGTGACATCATTGCCGGCTTTTCAGCAGGGACTATTTCCGCTGAACCTACTTATCTCACTGTGCAGGTGGGGCATGGTAAACATATCACCCTGCAGCCGGAGTTCCTGCAATACATTAACCATGGCTGTGACCCCAATGTATTTTTTGATACCACAGCGATGCAATTGGTAGCATTGAAAGAAATCAAACCCGGAACAGAGCTTTTGTTTTTTTATCCTTCTACTGAGTGGAAAATGACACAATCCTTCGATTGTTATTGTGGAAGTCCGGCCTGTCTGGGTCAGATCCAGGGAGCCGCCTTTCTTTCTGATGAGGCCATCAATCATTACCGGTTTACCGATTTTATAAGGCGGGAATTATCCGCCAAAGCAGCCAAAACAAAGGTTGCCTGACACCCGATGAAAACAGCAGAAGCCATAAAGCTGCTCAAGCCGTACACGATCTGGGTCCTGGCCCCAAAGATTGAATCTGAAGACCCCAATATTCAGTACTACTACGACTTTACCCAAAGCATCAAGGAATACACAAAGGTTTTTGAAGAACTGAAGGCCGAATGGAAATGGCAGCCGGTCACCATGAATGATTTCAAAGAAGTGATCAGGGGGATTGCTGCATCATCCAATGGTAAAACACCACTGATCTTAAATCTTTGTGATGGTGATGAAATTAATGGAGCCCCCGGAGTTTCTGTCATACATGAACTGGAAAAGCATGGACTGATCTATACCGGATCCGATGCCCATTTTTATACGATCACCACTTCTAAAATCCCGATGAAGAAAGCCTTTGATAAGGCAGGAGTGGCCACTGCTGGCTGGCGGGTAATTACAGATAAACCGGGATCAGTCAAAGGAATCACCAAAAGAGTAGGCACGCCCCTGATTATTAAACCGGCAGTATCGGGCGGTAGTATGGGTGTATCCGTAAAGAATGTGGTGCAAACCGAACAGGAACTCAAACAGCGGGTAGAAGAAATTTATAAAGGCTATCGCGGATGGAATCTTCTGGCCGATGGTCTCTTTGTAGAACAATATATTGCCGGTCCCGAGTACACTACTTTTATTACAGGATCAGCCAATGATCCCGATCACTGTATCGTTTATGAACCGGTTAAAAGGGTTTTTCATGAATCCCTCCCTGAAACAGAAAAATTCCTCTCTTTTGACCGGCTCTGGGAGATTTATGAAGAAGAAAAGCCCATGCCGGAAGAGGGTAATTTCTATGAATATGCAGCTGCTGAGCCGGAATTGGTTCCTGCTCTTAAAAAACTAAGTCTGGATGCCTATCGCTCCTGCGGTGGTAAAGGTTATACCCGGATTGATATCCGACAGGACAGTAATACCGGTAAACTCTATATGCTGGAAGTAAATGCGCAATGCGGACTCAGCGAAGATGAAAACTATACTTCCATCGGAGCGATCCTCAAAGCCTCAAAAATCAGTTTTACAGAAGTGATTACTGAAATCCTCCGGGATGCACTCAGAAGAAGTGTCTCCGTGGATGCGCCTGATAAAAGAAAGGCAACGAAGCAATCTATATCCCGTAAGAAAGCACCCGCAAAATAAACTGCTGTTCTTTTTATTCAACCAGTCATTACCTTAGCAGGGCATGAAAGTCTGCGTACTGCAACCCGATTATTCCACCACCGGAGTGGATTATAAAAACTACGACCCCCCAAGAGACCTCGCGCCCCTGATACCGGGTCATGATGTACATACCGTTTTCCTGAATAAACTCACTACGTATAAACAGCTAAAACAACTCTCCAAAGAAGGCTATGACATATTTGTTAACCTCTGCGAAGGGTACCTGGAATGGGAAGTTCCCAGTATAGATGTGATTTATACCCTTGAATTACTGAACCTCCCTTTCACCGGACCCAGCACCCAACTCTATGACCCTCCCAAAGAGTTAATGAAATACCTGGCTTATTGTGAAGGAGTAAAGACTCCGGGTTATGTGATAATCCATGAACTCCGTGACGTGGACGAAGCAGTAAAGCACCTGCAGTTCCCCTTATTTGTTAAACCAGCGAAAGC
>DAORJS010000058.1:0-12037 GCA_035439185.1 Chitinophagaceae bacterium | reverse complement strand
AATAGTGGAACGGCCGATGCCCTTGATATCATCCAACTCATTTTTGAAAGTACCCTTGCTTCTTTTCTGTCGGTGAAAGGTGATTCCAAAGCGATGCACTTCATCCCGGATCCGGCGGATCAGTTTCAGGCTTTCGCTGTTATAGGGTAGTTTGAGCGATTCGGTATCTCCGGTAAAAAAGATTTCTTCTTCATTTTTGGCCAGTCCTACCAGGGTAGTATGCCCTTGCAGTCCCAGTTCCATTATCGCTTCCATAGCGGCACTTAATTGCCCTTTTCCGCCATCAATGATCACGAGTTGAGGAAATGACTGCTCTTCATCCCGGAGGCGTTTATATCGCCTGTAAACGGCTTCTTTCATCGTGGCAAAGTCGTTGATTCCTTCCACCGTTTTAACATTGAAATGCCGGTAATCCTTTTTGCTAGGCACCGCGTTTTTAAAACAAACCATGGCCGATACCGGATAGCTGCCCTGGAAATTGGAGTTGTCGAAACATTCAATATGCACGGGCAATTCCTGCAGCTGCAGATCCTCCTGTAATTGCTCCAGCAACTTCACCTGGTCTGGCCGGCCGGCACCCAGTTGTAAACGGGCCCTGTTCTTTTCTTCTTCACGGAAATAAGCCACATTCTTTTCCGAGAGCTCCAGCAGTTTTTTCCGGTCTCCTCCTTTGGGAACGGTAATCGTGACGTTCTCCTCCGGATATTCAATGGGAAAGGGGACGAGGATTTCAGTGGCATCACTTTGAAAGGAGCTTCTTAATTGCGCAATACTAAAGGGGAGGATTTCTTCCGGACTTTCATCCAGATGGGTTTCAGCCCGGCTGGTATGGGTTTGGATAATGGCGCCGTTGCGGACCATCAGGTAATTGATCCAGGCCAGTTCTTTTTCTTTTTGAATCGTGAATACATCCAGATCGCCGGTATTGGCATTGGCCACCACTGAGCGGGATTCATAATTTTCGAGGAATTCAATTTTCTTTTTTGTGAGTTCGGCTTTTTCAAAAGCCAGTCCGGCCGCATGCATTTTCATTTCCTCTTTGAAGTGCCGTATAACCGGAGACAAATTTCCTTTCAGCAGGTTTTTGATCTGGGCAATTCCATCTTCATAATCTTCCATGGTCTGTAATCCCTCGCAGGGGCCCTTGCAGTTACCGAGATGGTATTCCAGACAAACCTTGAATTTTCCCTTGCGGATATTGGCATTGCTGAGCAGGAGGGAACAGGTGCGGAGCGGAATGGTTTGTTTAATGAATTCTAGTAACTCCCTGACTTTTTTAACTGAAGTATAAGGTCCCAGGTAAACGGATTTATCATCCAGCCGCTGCCGGGTGAGAAAAACCCTTGGAAAGGGTTCATTCCGGATCACGATATAGGGATAGGTCTTATCATCCTTGAGATTGATATTGAAACGCGGCTGGAATTGTTTGATCAGGGTATTTTCTAAAAGAAAGGCATCCTGTTCGGAATTTACAATCGTGAATTCAATCCGGTCAATTCTTTGTACCAGTTCATGGGTTTTATAACTGGTAAAGGTTTTGCTGAAATAGCTGCTGACTCTTTTGCGCAGGTGTTTGGCCTTGCCTACATAGAGGAGTTCATTGCGGCTATCAAAATATTTGTAGATACCCGGATTGCTGGGGATGGTGCCTGCGATCTGCTGAAATTCGGCTGCTGTCATTGATAAGGGTCTTCATTCCAGGCCACCTTGGTCACGGTAGTAATTTCGGGTTTGCCCGGTTTCTGGCTGGTGGTCACGATCTGGAAACTCCGGTTCATTTGCCAGAGCAGTTTTTTTTGCTGGAAGCTGTCGCGGTTACTGATTTCCCGGATGATGATCACATTATTGATTTTGGCATCTGCACCCGGTACAGGTGTGGCCAGGAATTCCTGACTTTTTACTTCTTCTTTATCAGGATCAACCGGAATATATTTAAAAATCACCCGGCCTAATGACTGGTCATACAAAGGAGAATCGTCTTTGTACCGCTTAGCCACTTTTGGATCGGCGAGATCCGGGATTTCCAGAAAATCCTTTGCTTCTTTTTTGAAATCTTCCCGGGCGATATAGCTGGTATCGGTGCGGGTGCTGTCGTAAGTGGTGGTTTTGACAATCAGAAAAAGGGAGGTATCAACATGCGCCACTTCTTTCTGTATCAAAGAAAGCACGGAGATAAAATTTTTGGAGGGTTCTGCCTTTTTGGACTGGCAGGCCAGCAAAATGATGGAGAGTAACCATCCGGAGTAAACCAGTTTTTTCATGGCCTAAAATTAATTGAAAGCGCGCTGAAATAGTGTAGTTGACAAAAGAGAAAGCCGTTCAGTTTTGACAGAACGGCTTTTTGCTGGCAGTTAGTACAGGCGGTTAAAGCTGGATGCCCAGCTTCAGACCAAAATCAAAAAGGTGTTCTTTAATCGGATAATCTTTTGAAAAACTCGACATCAGCTGGTAGCGAACCTGGGGTCCCACTCTCCAGTTGAGTTTACCGGTTCTTTGCTGCGTAAATACCTCTAAACTGGTGTTCATATTCCAGCGACGGGTGAGTGAAGGCATTTCTGCATAGTTCTTATAATCAGCGGTGATCAGGTAGGCCCGGTTGTCCAGCACATAGGTTGGTTGTAAGGTACCTGCGATACCAAAATAATTTTTGTTGCCATCTGACAATTTGAGTTCCAGTCCGACCGGTATAGAAGCCGAGAAATAAAAATTACGCAGCCAGTTTTCTTTATATCCATTGGTGTTTCTGAAATTACTAACGGTAGAAACACTGCGGTCTGTAAGGGCAATGGTAGCCAATTCGGCAGGATGCTGGTAAGCCTTGATATCATATTTGCTCACACTCAGCTGGAACCCGGCAGTAAACTTAAACCAGGGAGAAAAAGGAATTGCGGAACGAAGTCCGAGCTGGAAACCCAGATCGGGGCGGTGATTCACCATGGTATTGACATCGGAGGGGTAAATCACGGCATTACCACCGTTTACGATACTGTTATAACGGGCAGCGGAAAGATATTCCATGTTTTCAGAAAGTGAACGGTAACTCACGGTAGGGGTAAAATAGAGCTGCCAAACCGGTTTACGGGAAGTTTTGAGTTTCACTACTGCTTTGGCAGTTTCTCTGGAAGGAATCAACGGAAGTTGATCCGGCTCCGTTTTATTGTCAGGGACAGCCGCTGTTGTTGATGCGGTTGCTATGGTTGATGGTTCAGGATTTGCTGATATGATATTGTTCACCGGATCCGTTGCTGGTGCTGTTACAGCAGTTGCAGCAGCCGGTTGCTGAATATCTTTTCTTTTGGTCATTTTCGCCGTTTCATCAGGCAGGATAACAGATGATTGAATGGTTTCAGATCTGCTGTTACCGGAAGATTCCGGAGTAGTTGCCGGATCCTGCTTATTATTCATTGGGAAAAAAGCAGTGATCGGAGCCGGAGCGCTGGGGTCAATATTATTGACCGCATCCGGTTCAGCACTGCTGGTAGCCGGAACCTGAATAAAAGGGTTTACAGTATTTTTTGTCTGAACAGGTCCTACGGAATGAATGGCGGCAGCTGTTGTTTGTTCAGCAAGCGGATCTGCGTTTTGCGGGAAAGCGCTTAACTGATGAAGTGCCGCTATACCCGGGCCCTTGCGATTATTCTGCAGGAGCATGATGGCGGTAACCGAGATAGTGGTGATGAAAAGCAGTGACAACCCGATTACATACCAGCGCCGCTTGCGGGTATGCAGGGTAGCATGGATTTCACCCCATACTTTTTCGGAGGGGAACATGCGGTACTGATCGGCGTTCTGCCTCACAAACCTTTCAAAATCCCTGTTGTCAAAATTGTGTTCCATCTTCAGTTGGTCGTTTAGGATACGGTTGATTTATCTTCTGCCTACAGCGGCCAGCCATCCGATCTGATCGGCTTCCGGTCTGTGTTTTTGCAATATTTTTTTCCGGATCAGGATATCTTCCAGCATGGACTTGGCCCTGGTATACTGACTCCGGCTTGTACTTTCTTCGATATCCAGCATCTGGGCGATTTCGCGGTGACTGTACCCTTCCACTGCGTAGAGGTTGAGTACGGTCCGGTAACCCATGGGTAAGAGCAGGATAAAGTCCACCACCTGTTTGGCCTGGATGATGGCCGGCACACTATCTTCTCTTACCTGAACACCCGTTGCATGAATCAGGTCCACGCTTTCGTTGAATTTTTTATTCTTCTTGAGAATATTGATACAGGTATGTACAATTATTCTCCTGATCCATCCTTCAAAAGCGCCCCTGTTTTCAAATGTGTGAATCTGTGTAAAGACCTTGATAAAACCCTCCTGCAGCATATCTTCTGCATCTTCCCGGTTGTGGGCAAAACGATAACATACCGCCAGCATTTTGGGGCTGTACCGGTTGTACAGTTCCCGTTGGGCGGTGGCATCATTTTTTAAACATCCGTGTAATATGGCTTCCTCGGTCATAAATAGCCTTTGGCTGCCTGTAAAATAGACAATTTTTTGCAAGGGTTGCTGCACAGCTTTGTAAAAATTACAAAAGCGGTTTAAAACCAAAAAGGTGAATGTGTTGACATTCACCTTTTTGCAATTGATTGGCTCAAAAAATTTACCAGTTTGCCCGGAGTGCCAGGATAAAATTCCTGCCCGGTGCAGAGAAGCCGGAGGCAAAATAGCGGTAGTTACGATCCGTGATATTTTCAACTGCCGCCTGTACCTGTACATTTTTACAGAGGTTTACAGATCCTCTGAAATTGAGGGTGAACCAGGAAGGCATTCCATCCGCGGTTGCGTATTGCTGATTATCCTCCCCATCGGGGTTATAATCTTTTATCTTTTTCCATCCGTTATACATACCAAAGAGCTCAAGACCAAAGCGGCTTTGCTGGTAGTTAAGGCTGGTTTTACCAAAGAATGGAGGGATATGATCCTGTGGTAATTCGCCGGTGACGAATTTTTCCAGCCGTCCGCGGGTAACGGTAGCGGTACTGTTAAGTGACCATTGATTGGTGAAATCAATTTTCAAATTGGCATTAAAGCCATAAGTACGCCCTTTGTTCAGGTTCTGATTGGCAAACACTGCACTTTTGACTGAATTATAAACGATGGAATCCTGGCCATTGAGTTTGTATGGCGCAGCTACAATCGCATTTCGGAACATGGTATAAAAACCAGTCAGTTCAACGCGGATGATTTTGGCGATCTGTTGCCGGATGCCCAGATCAATATTATAGGTGTATTCCGGATCAATTTCCGCATTCGGAACAAAGACCCTTTTGGCAATGGAGAAGTCGAATACTTTTACCAGATCATCAATATTCGGGCATCGGAATGCAGAGGAAAGACCCAGTGTAATCCGGGTTGAAGATTGCGGATTATAGACCACTCCCAGATTACCTGTTACGGCAAAATTGTTTTGTTCAAAATTGGTAACAGGCAGGTTGAAGAAAGAATTGTCAACTACATTGGAGCGGAGCCCTACTGATTGTAAACGAATCCCGTCATTCAATACCCATTTTCCCTTTCCAAATTTCAACAGGTGCTGGGCATAGAGACCTATATAATTCATTTTGTTTTTGCCATCAGGATAACGGGTATCCAGTTTGGTTTTGGCACCGGTGGTGAGATTGGTTCGGTCGGCAACAGATTTTACATCATTGAATTGTCCGTCGATCCCAAGGATCAGTTCATTGTTGCCAAAACTGGTTTTACCATCCAATACAAAGCCCCAGACCTTCACCCTTTCTCTTCTGCTGTCGAAACGGTCGTAGCGGCGGTATTCTCTTTGTTGCCTGCTTTCTTCCAGATCCTGGTAGCTGATATTGGTTCTGAACTCATCAAAGAACCCCAGATTTTTTACATTCAGTTCATATGCCCCCAGTAACCTTTTTTGTGGGCCATAGAACCATTCAGCATACCGTAAGGTGTTACCGATAGAGCCGCCAAAATTGCGCTTGTCCTGCAAACGGTCGTACCGGGGAACATTATTTGTATTGGAGTACTGGAAATTGAGCAGGTGTGATACTTTTTCATTTTGCTGAAAAAGCAGTTTCTGTAATACATCCCATTGCTTGTATCCGGAATATTTCTGTACCTGCGGATCCGGATTGGCGATGACTGAATCCTTGAATCCAAAGAAGGCGATCATGGAATCTCTTCTTCCAAAAGTGGGGTACTTGTCAGGATAATTGCTACCCATTTTCATGTCTCCGAAATCACTGAAAGTAAATCCGGAGAGCCAGGCAATCTTTTTGCCCCCGATACTGAGATCATAGTGTACGGTTTTTTCATTATTGGCACTACTGAGCCTGGAGAATGCAGATCCAGTCACTCTCAGTTTATTATCTGTTGAAAGTTTTGGTGATTTTGTCCGCAGGTGCACGGTACCGCCCAGACCGTCACTTCCATACAGGGTGGAAGTAGGGCCATACATAATTTCGGCCTGCTCCAGCATATTCTGATCAATCGTAATAACATTTTGAAGGTGACCGGCACGGAATACGGCGGTATTATGACGAATGCCATCCACCACAATCAATACCCGGCTGGCTTCAAAACCACGGATCACAGGGCTGCTGCCTCCCTGCTGACTTTTCTGGACAAATATATTGCCGCTGTTGATCAGCATGTCGCCGGTATTTTGTCCGTTGTATTTGGCAATAGTCCTGGCGGTCAGTACATCAATTCTTTGTACCAGATTTTTTTTCTTCTCTGTGAATTTATTAGAATAAACAACCGCTTCATCGAGGTCTTTGCCATCGGTGGTATCGGTTTGCGCAATTAGATTGGTATATGCATACAGGGATGCAAAAAGCAGTAAAGCTTTTTTCATAAAAAAAGTTTTTGATTACAAATTGGAATGCCTTTGAAAATAATCTGTAATCAACCCTGCGGAGGTGGGGTGCTGATGGAGGTAAAGCCTGCAGGTAATAAAGGATTGCCTGAAATATTTCCGGTAGTCTTTATATTTTCCGGTACTGCTGCAAATAAAGGATCCGGTTCCGGAACGGACTGGATCATTTTAAAAAGCCGGATAACCTGACTGCTGCTGTTCCGGTTTTGTTCATCCTGGTCTTTTTTCATCTCATGAACTAGATTGGTTTCTTCTTTGTCGAATAATCCAGTGATATAAGCATTCCCATCCTCACTATAGCGGATGCTTTTGATATCAAACAATTGGTTGTCTACTATAATTTCCTTTCCGGGTTTGAACCATTGTATTTCACCGGCAGGTATCACGAGTTCCTGCAAGAGCGAATGCTCCAGTTCTTCCTTCATCCGGTTTCTGATTTGCTCCTGGTGCAGACGGAGAATGAGCATATAGCTCAGTGGGGCCAGTATCAATACCAGCAGAAATAAAGCTGTAGTTTTTTGGCTGCGACCTCTCATCAGGGTGAAAGGGCAAATATATTAACTTTTTTTCCGGATCAGACTGTCGATCGGATAACGGGCCTTCATGGTATCCATCACAGACTGGGCCCAGCCGGTGATTTTAGCCTTTTCTGCTTCGGTGAGTTTGGCGTCTTTGTGGGTCCAGGTATAGGATTTCAGCGGCATTTCTCCTTCTTTGACCATTTCGATGGTTTCTTCCATTTTGTGGTACTGGTAACGGAGTGGCCGGTTAGTGTATTCATCGTAATTGATATGCTTCTTGCCATCCACCACATGTTTGTTCATCCACCAGTGAATGGGTTGAAAAGTAGCATACCAGGGATAACGGGTGTTATTGCTGTGGCAGTCGAGGCAGGCTTTTTCCAGTATCGGTTTTACATCAGCAGGAATGGCATAAACGGCACCAATATAATTCGGCTGAGGTCCTTCTGCTTTATTTTTTTTGGGATGAATGAACTGGATGATGATCAGGGAAGCGAGGAGTACCCACATTATTTTTTTGAACATGTCCGGTTTTTTTCTAAAGATAATTTTATTTAATTAATATTTCGCCCGTCATTTCATTGGGGATGGGTATGCCCATCATTTGTAAAATGGTGGGTGCAATATCACCGAGTTTACCTGATCTGATTTGACCTTTCCATTCTTTATCAATGATAAAAAATGGAACGGGGTTCAGGGTATGGGCCGTATTCGGTGTACCATCTTCATTGATCATATAATCTGAATTCCCATGATCAGCGGTGAGGAAAATGGTATATCCATTGGCCAGTCCGGCCGTAACAATTTTCTCCACGCAATGGTCCACGGTTTCCGCTGCTTTGATGGCAGCGGTCCACACACCGGTATGTCCCACCATATCTGCATTGGCATAATTGATACAGGCAAACTGGAAACTCTGACTATTGATTTCGGGTAGCAGGGCATTGGTGAGTTCAAAAGCACTCATTTCAGGTTGCAGGTCATAAGTGGCCACTTTTGGGGAGGCGACCATGATTCTTTTTTCTCCTTCAAATTCTTTTTCCCGGCCGCCGCTGAAGAAGAAAGTAACATGCGGATATTTTTCAGTCTCGGCTGCCCGGATCTGTTTCAGCCCCTGTTTTGACAGGATTTCTCCCAGTGTATTATTTAAATTATCGGTTTCGAAAATCACCTGAACCTGCTGAAAGGTTTTATCATATTCCGTCATGGTGGTATAGTGCAGCGATTTCTTATACATTTCGAAATCCGCATTATCAGATTGGGTCAGCACTTCCGTGATTTCCCGGCAGCGATCGGTTCTGAAATTGAAACAAATGGCGGCGTCACCATCCTGAATCCTGGCCAATGGCTCCTGAGCTTCATCCACTATCACAGTCGGAAGGATGAACTCATCGGTGACCTGGTTGGCATAGGCATTTTCCACAGCAGCAATGGCATCGGTGGCTTTTTCGCCTATACCATTTACCAATGCATCATAGGCGAGTTTTACTCTTTCCCATCTTTTGTCCCGGTCCATGGCATAGTACCTGCCGCTTACCGTGGCGATTTTGCCGGTGGTTTTATTGAGGTGTTCCTGCAATGCTGTGATAAAACCTAATCCGCTTTTCGGGTCACAGTCCCGGCCGTCCGTAAACGCATGGATAAATACCTGTTTGAGTCCTTTCTGATGACAGGTATCCACGATGGCTTTGAGGTGATTGATATGGGAGTGTACACCGCCATTACTGACCAGCCCGAGGAGGTGCAGGGGTTTTTCTTTTGTTTTTGCATACTCAATCGCTTCCAATAAAACCGGGTTGGCGGCGAAGGATCCGTCACGAACCGCAACATTGATTCTTTGCAGTTCCTGGTACACGATCCGGCCTGCCCCCAGGTTCAGGTGGCCTACTTCCGAATTGCCCATCTGCCCATCGGGTAATCCAACTGCTTCCCCGCAGGTAATCAGGGTCGTATGAGGATATTGATGATAAAGACTATTTGTAAATGGCACTTTTGCATGTTGAATTGCGTCCGCAGAAGCAACTTTTCCCAATCCCCAGCCGTCCATAATGACCAGGATGACTTTTTTCTGATTCATTTATTTATCCACTTTATGGTGTAGTACAAATACATTCATTTTCAGGTAAGAATGCCGGTCCGTACCCTGTAAAACTACACCCAAAATGCCGATTTGCCAGTATTGGTATGGGAAAACATGCTGATTTTTAGTATTTTAGTACCAGCCAATCAACGCGTTCAGGACTTGGCATATTTTTCGATTAATACACCTGTGAAAACCTTTTATATGAAAAAGATGATGGTAACACTGCTGCTGGGAGTATCGCTGATACTTACGTCATTTACCACACAGAACAGTATTGACGGAGTAATTGGTGCACTGCGTACCGGAAGTTCTTCTGAACTGTCCAGGTACTTTGATGATAATGTAGATATCACATTGCCTGATAAAAGTGATAGTTACAGCAAGGCACAGGCCCAGTTGATTGTAAAAGATTTTTTTGGCAATAATGGGGTAAAAGGATTTGAGCTTCGCCATAAAGGCGATTCTCCCGGAGGCCATTATTGCAGTGGCACCCTGCAAACCACAGCAGGTAATTTCCGGACCAATGTTTTCATGAAAAGCAAGAATGGAAAGGAAGTGCTGAAAGAGATCCGGTTTCAGGCGATTGAGTAATGAGCAGAAAAAAGCCGAAGACTTTACTTCAATAAAATGAGCTTGATGCCGGGTTTTTCCCGGCATTTTTTGTTTGCTGGCTATTTGTCTTTTAAAAGACCACAGACACAGGGCAAGCTTTCAATTGGAGTGACTATGTGAAGGAGCAGGGAATGACTTTGAAATTTTTGAGCTGACAACACTCTTGTAATTTGTCATGCCGGGCTTGACCCGGTATCTTTTGAAAGTAATGCATTAGTATTTCAAAAGACTCAGACTCGGGGCCGGGGTGACGATGTGCAAGCTTGTGGTACAACTCCGATTAAAAAGCGCTTGACAGGGACTCGACCATTTCAAGAAAAACCTGGGCTTGGTCAGGGTACCGCTATCTAATTATGTTAGCAATACCCGATCCATTATTTTTGTTGTATGAGTTTTGATGAGCAGTTAAAGCACCTGGTGGAAGAAGCACTGAAGGAAGATATCGGAGATGGGGATCATTCCACCCTTTCCAGTATTGATCCGGCTGCACGCGGTAAGGCGGTACTGAAAATCAAAGAAGATGGAGTGCTTGCCGGTATGGAAGTGGCGGAAAAAATATTTCGTCTGAGGGAACCCGGAATCATTTTTATTCCCTTTAAGAAAGACGGGGATCCGATGCGGTATGGAGAAAAGGCTTTTGAAGTGGAAGCCCATGTGCATACGATTCTGCAATGCGAAAGACTGGTCCTGAATTGTATGCAGCGGATGAGTGGTATTGCCACCCTTACCAGACAATACACCCGTTTACTGGAAGGCTATAAAACAAAACTGCTCGATACCCGGAAAACCACACCGAATTTCAGGTTGCTGGAAAAAGAGGCCGTGAGGATTGGCGGGGGCGTCAATCACCGGTTTGGATTATTCGATATGATCATGCTCAAGGATAATCATATTGATTATTGTGGCGGGATCGAAAAAGCCATTGAAAAAGCCTGGCAATATGTACAACAGCAAAAGCCTGGTTTGAAAATAGAAGTGGAAACAAGAAGTCTGGAAGATGTAAAGAAAGTGATGGCTATGGGAAAGGGAAAAGTATTCCGGATCATGCTGGATAATTTTAAGCCCGATCAAATTAAGGAAGCAGTAGCGCTGATCGGAGACAATTTTGAAACCGAAGCCAGCGGAGGAATTAATCTGGAGAATATTACGGCTTATGCTAAAACCGGAGTGGATTATGTAAGTGTGGGAGCCCTGATACATCAGGCGAGGAGTTTGGATTTGAGTTTGAAAGCAATGGGAATGTGAGAATGTGGGAATGTGGAGATGTGAGAATGTGGGAATGTGGGAATGTGGAGATGTGGGAATGTGAGAATGTGGAGATGTGGGAATGTGAGAATGTGGAGATGTGGGAAATTAAGGAATACAGATTTTAATTGAATTGTATGTCTAAGAAGAATAAACCGGATATGAGGGGGTTTGTGTATAGCACGGACCCGGGTTTTCAGTTTGAGCCGGAGCAGGAGAATACTGAAACACTTGCCCCTGCCAAACAGAAATTGCGGATCAGACTGGATACCAAACACCGCGCAGGTAAGGCGGTTACACTGGTGGAAGGATTTTCAGGAACGGATGAGGATCTGCAGGAGTTGGGAAAAAAATTAAAATCATATTGCGGCACCGGCGGATCTGCCAAGGATGGAGAGATTATCGTGCAGGGTGATCAGCGGGATAAAGTACTGCAATGGCTACAGAAGAACGGATACACACTCAGTAAAAGAATCTAATCAATGGGGATCGGGATCTTTGCCTTTATCATTTTTATTGTACTGACGATTATTTGTTTTATTCCATTTGCTTTTGCGGCTTTCTATCTTTTTTTGGGGGTAAAAAGTCTGATCAGAGCCAATAAGGAAGGCAGTCAGCCAATCAAATCTTCTGCTTTAAAAGCGATTGCGCTTTCTTTGCTCACCCTTGTTGGCTCCTATTTTCTCTGGCGTTGGTTGATTCAGCTGACCCTGTCCTGGTAATTGCAATTAA
>DAORJS010000057.1:0-12156 GCA_035439185.1 Chitinophagaceae bacterium | reverse complement strand
CAGTATCAATGAAATCACCAGCCGGGATTCCCGTCGGACCGACAAAGGGTTTCGTTTAATGATCATCAGCACCACCAGCCGGGATGAAGCACTGGCTGCAAAAACAAAAGTGTATACTTACTTTCCTGACCTGAAAGCTTATCTCTGGTACCAGTCGCCCTATTTCAGGGTAAAGGCCGGCAATTTCAAAGACCGGAAAGATGCTGAAAACTATCAGAAAAGAATGAATACTTATTTCCCCCGTGGTGTATTCATCATGAAAGATGTGATTGAAGTGAAACCCGGCAAAGGAGGCGAATCCGACGAGAGCTGATTAAGGATTCTTTTTCAATTGCTCTACTGTTAAGCTTAAAATAGCCGCCACCTTTCTTCCTTTTTTCCGCTCAAAGGTTATTAACTGCAGCGTAATTTGATGTGATGGCGAACGCCAGACTATTTCTTTTTCCCTTTCCTGTAATGGCCTTTTTACTGGCGTTCTTTTACCCATAGTGGCATCGAAAAAAGCGGTCAATGTCTTGAAATCCTTCTTTACATCAACACTATCCACTCCCCATAAGGAAGATTTAAAATGCGTGATGTAAGTAATGAGCCCTTGGGGGCTGTCCACAGAAAGTATAACTCCATAAAAGGCAACAGACCCATACCGGTAAACAGCAAGGGAGTCGGTGTGACGGAAACTAAGGCAATCTGGTTTCTCGTCATATGTTTTTCCGAGATCCATATTCATTACACAGATCAGGGAGTCCCGGAATAAGGAGACCGGTTGATTTAAAAAAGGATAGGGTCCCGATTGCACGGACTGTGCCTGAACAGTACAGGAATACAAGATCATCAAGGCGGAGCAAATCAGCGACTTCATCAGTTTGTAAATTATTGAAAATCACCGGAACTTCTGCGGTTTTTTCGAGCACCCGGATGCCCTACATTTGCAAATGCTTTCGACAATACAATCACTGGCCAAACAATATGCTCCTGAATTCATTGCCGTGCGACATCACCTGCACGCCCATCCTGAACTGAGTTACCAGGAATTTGAAACCTCAAAATATGTGCAGGGCAAATTAACCGAATTCGGCATTCCATTCGAAGTTAAAGCCACTACCGGCGTGGTTGGATTAATTAAAGGCAAAAACCCGGAGAGCCGTATCATCGCCCTGCGTGCAGATATGGATGCCTTACCGATACTGGAAGAAAATGACCTGCCATATAAATCACAAAATCCCGGGGTGATGCATGCCTGCGGACATGATGTACATACCACCTGTTTACTCGGGGCGGCCAAAATATTGCAGGAATTAAAAAACGAATGGGAAGGAACAGTGAAACTGATCTTTCAACCTGGTGAAGAAAAAAATCCCGGTGGTGCATCATTGATGATTAAAGACGGGGTGCTGGAAAATCCAAAACCCCAGGGAATACTGGCACTGCATGTACACACGGCCATGGAAGTGGGAAAACTAAGTTTTCGGGGCGGACAGGTAATGGCCAGTGCGGATGAATTATACATTACTGTAAAAGGTAAAGGCGGACATGCAGCTTCCCCGCACCTGGTAGTGGATCCGATCCTGATTGCATCGCATCTGATCATTGCCTTACAACAGATTATCAGCCGTAACAATAATCCTTTCAATCCATCTGTATTATCTATTTCAGCGATCAATGGGGGTAATACCACCAACGTCATTCCGAATGAAGTAAAACTGATGGGTACATTCAGGGCCATGGATGAAGAATGGCGTTTCAAAGCACATGAACTGATCAGACAAACAGCTGAAAATCTCTGCCGCTCGATGGGCGGAGATCTTTATCTGCATATTGATGTGGGCTATCCCTGTGTAATGAATAACGAACAACTCAGCAACAATGCGAAGCAGCTGGCAGCCTCTTATCTGGGCGCCGGTAATGTGAGTGAAACAGAATTAAGAATGGGAGCTGAGGACTTCGGTTATTATGCCCAGCAGATTCCCGCCTGTTTTTACCGCCTGGGAACCATGAATAAATCGAAAGGTATTGTATCCGGTGTACACACCCCCACATTTAATATTGATGAAGATGCTATTGAAACCGGAATGGGTATGATGGCCTGGCTGGGCAGTCAGGTAAGAATATAACCGGTAAAAGCCCCCTGATAAACGGTAAAGAAGCTTAAAATCCCTTGCCATATAAATACGTACATTGCACCCCGCTCTGATAGTTGAATTCCTCAGTGCCGCTTAAAATAACGATATGCAGAATGAACTCCGCAAACAACAGGCCCTCGAGTATCATGCGAAGGGAAGGCCTGGAAAGATCGAAGTAATCCCTACCAAAGAAGCCAAAACACAAAGAGATTTATCCCTTGCCTATAGCCCCGGTGTGGCTGCTCCCTGTCTGGAGATTGCAGAAGATATTGAAAACGTTTACAAGTACACCGCCAAGGGCAATCTGGTGGCAGTGATCAGTAATGGAACGGCCGTACTGGGATTAGGCGATATCGGACCCGAAGCCGGTAAACCGGTGATGGAAGGGAAAGGTGTTCTCTTCAAAATATTTGCAGATATTGATGTATTCGATATTGAGATCAATGAAAAAGATCCTGAAAAATTTGTTCAGATTGTAAAAGCCCTTGAGCCCACATTTGGCGGGATCAATCTGGAAGATATCAAGGCCCCCGAATGTTTTTATATTGAAAGAGAACTGAAAAAACAGATGCAGATTCCGGTGATGCATGATGATCAGCACGGAACAGCCATCATTTCAGGTGCCGCATTATTGAATGCACTGGAAATTCAAAAAAAGAAAATTGAGAAAGCAAAATTTGTCGTGAATGGAGCGGGTGCTGCTGCTATTTCCTGCAGCCGCTTATACGAAGCCCTGGGAGCACGGCATGAGAACTTCCTCATGTTCGACCGGAAAGGAGTATTGCATAAAGGAAGAACGGATCTGGATGAACTGAAAATACAGTATGCCAATGGCAAAACTGATATGACACTGGCGGAAGCCATGAAGGATGCGGATGTATTCATCGGATTAAGTTCCGGGAATTGTGTAACCCCTGAAATGGTGAAGAGCATGGCGAAAAATCCCATCGTATTTGCCATGGCCAACCCTGATCCTGAAATCAGCTGGGAAGATGCCACCGGTGCCAGAAAAGATATCATCATGGCCACCGGGCGGAGTGATTACCCCAATCAGGTCAATAATGTACTGGGCTTCCCCTATATCTTCCGGGGTGCACTGGATGTAAGGGCCAAACATATCAATGAAGAAATGAAACTCGCTGCCGTAAAAGCATTGGCTGATCTGGCAAAGACAACGGTTCCGGATATGGTGAATATGGCGTACAATGAAAAAAACATTTCATTCGGACCGAACTATATCATTCCCAAACCACTGGACCCAAGACTGCTTTCAACGGTAGCCCCTGCAGTAGCCAAAGCGGCCATGGATAGCGGAATTGCGAAACAACCGATTGCCAACTGGGATAATTATATCAATAACCTGAATAAACGGCTGGGACTGGATAATCAGGTGATGCGTGTAATTGGCAATAAAGCCCGACGTGATCCCAAGAGGATTGTGTTTGCAGAAGCCGATAATGTAAAAATCCTGAAAGCGGCACAGATCGTCTTTGATGAGGGCATCGGATACCCCATGTTACTGGGTGATGAAAAGCGCATCCAAAGGATTGCAGCGGAAAATGGAATTGATCTCGAAAGTCTCCCGATCATTGACCCGCGCAGTGATGATAACGAAGAGAGAAGAAATAAATATGCCGATATTTTTCTGGCAAAAAGAGGACGCCGTGGTTTCAATGCCTATGAATCCAGAAAGATCATGCGTGACCGTAACTATTATGGTGCCATGATGGTGGAATGCGGGGATGCCGATGCGATGATCTCAGGTCTGACTAAAAATTATCCGGATACTATTCGTCCGGCCATTCAGGTGATCGGCACCGAACCCGGTGTATCCAAGATTGCCGGTATGTACCTGATGCTGACTAAAAAAGGACCTTTGTTTCTGGCAGATACCACGGTGAATTTTAATCCAACCGCTGAAGAACTGGCTGAGATCACATTGATGGCTGCTAAAGAAGTCCGCAATTTCAATATTGTTCCCCGGATTGCCATGCTGAGTTATTCCAATTTCGGCAGCAGTGATTCACCCGAAGCTCAACTGGTGGCAAAAGCGAGATTGATTGTAAAAGAAAAAATGCCCGGACTGATTGTGGATGGTGAAATGCAGGCAAGCGTGGCTTTCAATAAAGAACTGATGAAGGAGAACTATCCTTTCAGTGAACTGGTGGATAAGGATGTAAACACCCTGATCTTCCCCAACCTGGCTTCAGGCAATATAGCCTATAACCTGATGAAGGAACTGGATACAGCCGATGCTGTGGGCCCCATCCTGCTGGGACTTAACAAACCGGTGCATATCCTGCAACTGGGCAGTTCAGTCAGAAGTATCCTGAATATGGCCCTTGTAGCCGTAGTGGATGCCCAGATCAAGAGCATGGCACCAACTGATGAGATCGTGAAAAAATCAAAATGGTGGAAAAGGTTCCGGAAAGTGTCCAGAGATCATTGATCAGAAACCCTCTTATTGCTCAGCAGCGGTAGCGGAGGATAGCCAACGGGATAGATGGCTACTCTTATTAAAAAAATAAATAGAAACGGAAGCAGGGAATATCCCTGCTTCTTTAATTTTCCCTTAACCGGTTTTGGTTGTATTTTACATCCCGAATGACCATCTTTTCCGACATAGGCCGTTATCTGCTCATGATCAAGGGCATGTTTGCCCGTCCCGAGAATGGAAAAATGTACTGGAAAGAACTGATCCACCAATGCACGGAAATCGGTTTTGGCTCCCTGGGCATTGTGGCCATCATTTCTGTCTTTATCGGAGCTGTTTCCACGATTCAAACTGCATACCAGCTGGTAAGTCCCCTGATCCCTCCCTCGACCATTGCCCAGATTGTAAGAGATACCGTGGTGCTGGAATTTGCTCCCACCCTGGTCTGTATCGTACTGGCCGGTGTGGCCGGGAGCCGGATTGCGAGTGAACTGGGGAATATGCGGGTGAGCGAGCAGATTGATGCCCTGGAGATCATGGGGATCAAAACAAAAACCTATCTCGTTCTGCCCAAAGTTATAGCCGCATTAATCATGATCCCACTGCTGGTAGTAATTGCCATGGCCCTCGGCATCTGGGGTGGCCGCCTGGCCGGTGTGGCATCAGGTATCATTGATGGCTATACCTATGACCGTGGTTTAAAAGAATTTTTCGATCCTTATACCATCAAGTTTGCCCTGACTAAATCCTATGTATTTGCCTTTATCATTTCCAGTGTGCCCGCATTCTATGGTTATTTTGTAAAAGGAGGTGCTTTGGAAATCGGCAGGGCCAGTACCAAGGCTGTGGTGGTCAGTTGTATCCTGATTTTATTATTTGATTATATATTATCCGCATTGCTGCTGCCCACCTAGGCCGGCAATTGATTTATGATAGAAGTAAAAAACATACAGAAAAGTTTTGACGGAAAGATCATCATTCAGGATGTAAGTGCAGTCATGAAGGCCGGTCAGTGTAACCTGATCATCGGCGCCAGCGGTAGTGGCAAAACCGTACTCATGAAATGCATGGTGGGCTTATTTGATCCTGACCATGGAAGTATTTTATACAGCGGGCATGATTTTACAGCGATGGAAGGAAAGGATAAAACAGAAATCAGAAAAGAAATCGGAATGCTGTTCCAGGGTTCTGCCTTATTCGACAGCCTGAACGTGGAACAGAATATCATGTTTCCCCTGAGTATGTTTACGGATTGGACCTACAAAAAGAAACTGGACCGCGTGAATGAGGTACTCAACCGGGTCAACCTGCCGGATGTAAACCGGAAATTTCCGGCCGAATTAAGCGGCGGTATGAAAAAAAGGGTGGCCCTGGCCCGTGCCATCGTACTCAATCCCAAATATCTTTTTTGTGATGAACCCAACTCAGGGCTTGATCCGCAAACCTCGTTGGTTATTGACAAACTCATCAAAGAGATCACGGTGGAATACAATATCACCACAGTGATCAATACCCATGACATGAACAGTGTGATGGAAATCGGCAATTATATCCTCTACATGTATAAGGGCAATAAAGAGTGGGAAGGCACGAACCAGGAAATCATCTTCAGTAAAAATCAACGATTGAATGATTTCATATTTGCTTCCGAGTTTCTGCAGGATGCCAAGGATATGCGCATGCTGGAGCAAAAAGGCAAAATTGCCGATGACCGGAATATGGATGAGCTCCTGAAATAATCCTCTTTTTAACAAACGATTCAATTCGTAACTACTGATCCGGAATGATTCCTGTGGCTTTTGTACAAACAAACGCCATATGAGAAAATTCTACCCCTTTTTACTAAGTCTTGTTTTCATTTCCTGCCACAGCACCCGCTTTGAATATGTGGGCAGCCAAGAAGCCCCCACCATCCGTGTGGATATTTTTGTGGATGAAAAAGCAATCACCCGACCCTATCTGGTTATCGGCAAAGGATATGAAGTTCCGGGTCTTGGAGGCCACCTGAACCGTGAAAAAATGATGGCAAAGGCCCTTGAAAAAGCCCGGAAAAACGGTGCAGATGCCGTTTTTTATAAGGATCAGTTTATCCCCCGTCCGGGTACCCAGGTCAGCAGCCAGACAAGGACTGATTCGATAGGCAGGGCCCTGATCACCAGCACCCAGACCGCTGTGATCCCGGTAGATGGGTACAGGTACCGCGAAATCCTTTTCCTGAAATACAGGTAACAGATTGGCTAAATCCTTACTTTTGCCCCATTCAAAAAATGGGGCTTTTTTATGAGCATTCTTGTCAATAAAAATTCAAAGATCCTGGTGCAGGGATTTACCGGTACTGAAGGAACTTTTCATGCCAGTCAGATGATCGAATACGGAACCAATCTGGTCGGTGGGGTTACTCCGGGCAAAGGAGGAACTCAGCATCTGGATCGTCCGGTCTTCAATACAGTAGCTGATTGTGTTAAAGCAACCAGTGCTGATGTGAGTATCATTTTTGTACCACCGGCATTTGCAGCGGATGCCGTGATGGAAGCGGCGGATGCAGGGATCCGGCTGGTGGTTTGTATCACCGAAGGCATTCCTGTACAGGATATGGTGAAAGTAAAAAATTACCTGCAGGGCAAACCGGTCAGACTGATCGGCCCCAACTGCCCGGGTATTATCACTTCTGATGAATGTAAAGTGGGCATCATGCCCGGCTTTATCTTCAAAAAAGGAAGAGTGGGTATTGTATCCAAATCAGGCACCCTCACTTATGAAGCAGCAGACCAGGTGGCCAAGGCCGGACTGGGTATTTCCACTGCGATTGGTATTGGAGGTGATCCGATCATCGGTACCCCTACCAGGGACGCTATTGAATTATTCATGAATGATCCCGAAACCGATGCGATTGTAATGATCGGGGAAATCGGTGGAGGAATGGAAGCAGAAGCAGCCCGCTGGATCAAGGAAACAGGAAACAAAAAACCGGTGGTCGGCTTTATTGCCGGTCAAACCGCTCCTCCGGGTCGCCGGATGGGCCATGCCGGTGCGATTGTAGGCGGAGCCGATGATACGGCTGCTGCCAAAATGAAAATCATGTCCGAATGTGGTATCCATGTGGTGAGCAGCCCGGCTGATATCGGCGCCACCATGAAAAAAGTGTTATCATAACTGCTGATACTAACTGCAAAAAAAGAAAACCCCGACGCTTTGGTCGGGGTTTTTCTTTTAACCCTGAGTGTATAGTGTGTGAGAAATGTTCAGGTTAACGGGATTCACGGATAAAACGGGCCAGTTCATCTTTACTGCTGCTGAAAGTAAGCGCATCCATCACCTGGTAGAAATTCTTCTGATCCACGGTTTTGCGGTAGGCATACTTGGCCAGCTCCAGTTTGTTGTTTTCGAAGGTAAAGAGACTCATCAGCTCTTTGACCTGTGCGGTGGTCACATTGTTTTTGTCAAGGATGAATTTGACCGAGGTAAGTCTGTTGTTCTCAAACCATTCCTTACGGAGTGATTGTTTTACCTGATCCATTTCACGGGCATTCATCACATTGCGGTCATGTCCCCATCCGTCTTCGGTATCATAGTACTCCTCCTCGTCATTGTACCATTCGTCATCCAGGTCCATCCGGCGCTCATCCACCAGTACTTTACCAAAACGGTTCACAGTAATGTCAAGGTGAAAGCCTCTTTTCAGGAACACACTGTTATTGTAGATAATCTCCCGGCGGCCAAAATTGCTGCGGCTTCTTTTGGCTTCTCTGAAAATTTTTACATCGTGTTTTCCTTCTCCAAGATAACCCAGCGTGATGCTGTTATCCTTCATGGTCATTTGACGTCCGTCCACTTCAATTTTCAATTCAGAAGCAGAACCAATGGCGGAGATGCTCAGGCGGCTTCCATCAAAAGCCAGCATTGAAAGTGAGAACAGTGAGCTTAATAAAAGGGTAGAAATTTTTTTCATGATTGTTCGTTTTAGGGTTATAAATCTGTTACGCTATACCGTATTTCCAAAGGCGTGCCAGTTATGCCAAAAACAGCAGTAAGAAATTGTTAAAGGCTGATGCATGTTTGCTGCGGCTTTTGCAGGAATATGCCGGAATCCTTACCAGATAAGGGTTTCATAAAATGTATATTTTACACATATTGGCAATTTCACCACGGAATAATCTTTTATTTCTGTAATAAATACCCTGGGAAGGGTAGCCTGTTTATGAAATCAACCGTATAACGGCATCATATGAGCGCAATGAAAGATTAGTTACCTTGTATTAAATTTTTGATCCATGAAAATTTTCCTGTTCAGGCCATTCATTATCTGTTCATTTATCATCAATCTGATTTCTATGAGCGCCAGCAGCCAGCAACCCGTTAAGAATTATACTGCCGAATGGAAGAAAGCAGAAGCTTTTAACGAAAAGGGCTTGCCTAAATCAGCCCTTGAAGTAGTTAAGAAAATATATGCTCTCGCTAAAAAAGAAAAACAGGATGCGCAGCTGATCAAGTCATTAATTTATATGGCCACCCTGCAAAACGAAAACAGGGAAGAGAATGCAACAACATCCATCACCGAAATTGAGAAAGAGATACTGGAAGGTCAAAAAGGAAAAGAAACACCCAATGCCATCCTGAAAAGCCTGCTCGCAGAAATGTACTGGAATTACTTTCAGAACCACCGCTGGAAAATTTACGACCGGACCCAAACAGCAAAATTTACTAAAACAGATCCGGCCACCTGGGATGTTAACGACTTTCACAAAAGAATTTCGGAACTCTACCTGCAATCTCTTCAGCCGGCAGGTCTCTTACAACAAACTAAACTGACCGCCTACGAAGCCATTATCATTAAAGGAAATGTCCGTCAGCTGCGTCCTACCCTGTATGACCTGCTGGCCCATCGTGCCTTATTATATTTTCAGAATGATGAACGGGATATCACTAAACCTGCTTACGCTTTTGAGATCAGTCAGGCCAGCGCTTTTGACCCGGCTGCAGATTTTGTAAAAAGAAAATTCCCGACCAAAGACAGCAGCTCCCTGCAACATAAAGCATTGCTGATTTACCAGCAACTGATCAGCCTGCACTTACGCGATGCCAAACCCGATGCATTACTGGATGCTGATTTATTGAGACTGGAATATGTTAAGAATAAATCCACCCACCCCGATAAGGATCAGCTGTACTTTAATGCAATCAACCATATTGCCAATCAATACGGAAATACTCCCGCCGCTGCACAGGCCTGGTACCTGCTGGCAGCCTATTACAACGAAAAAGCGGGAGCGTATCAACCATTTGGTGACAGTACCCATCGTTTCGACAAACTGAAAGCGAAGGAAATCTGTGAAAAAGTACTGCAACAAAAAGATTCCTCTGAAGGAAGGATCAATTGTTATAACCTGCTGAATGAGATCAAAAGAAAATCATTCCAGTTCAGCCTGGAAAAAGTAAATATACCAGGGCAACCTTTCCGTTCACTGGTGAAATACAAAAATATCAGCACCCTGTATTTCCGGCTCATCCGCATGACGGAAGACTTAAAAAAACAATTAGAAGAACAGTATAGCGATAAATACTGGCCGGCCCTTGTCAATGCCAAAGCAGAAAAAAGCTGGGAGCAACCCTTACCCGATACAAAAGACCACCAGCAACACGGGACTGAAATCATGATCGGCGCCCTTCCGGCCGGTGAATATATTTTGCTGGGCTCCGACAGCAAAGATTTCAAAGCTTCCAAAAAATTACTGGGAGCCAGGATGTTCTATGTATCGAACATCAGTTATGTCAATAGCAGCAATGATTATTTCGTCCTGAATCGTGATAATGGCAGACCACTTGCCAAAGCCACTGTACAGGTATGGGAGCAACGCTATGATTATACCAGTTCCAAAAACATCAAAGAAAAAGGAAAGACATATACAACCGATGCCAATGGCTTTTTCCGGATGGAGAAGAAAAAAAGAGACCCCAATAACTACGGGAGTTATACTTTTTTACTGGATATCAGTCACCAGTCCGACAGATTATTCATGAACGATTACTCCTACGACTATTATTATAATAACCAGGAAACAGAGGAACCCAAAAGCATCACATCAGTCCATCTTTTCACCGACCGGTCCATTTACCGGCCCGGGCAAACCGTTTACTTCAAAGGCATCGTATTAACCAGGAATACCAGCGCAAAAACCGGGGGGATTAAAGCCAACTATGCCACCAATGTAATCCTGCGGGATGCGAACTATAAGGAAATTGATACGATCCCGGTACTCACCAATGAATACGGATCATTCAGCGGTAAATTTCAATTACCGGTAAGCGGTCTGAACGGACAATTCAGTATCATGACCAAAACCGATAATGGCAATGCGCAGTTCAGGGTGGAAGAATACAAAAGACCCAAATTTTATGTAGACTACGAACCTATTAAAGGTACTTATGAAGTAAATGACAAGATCACGGTCACCGGTCTGGCAAAAGCCTATGCCGGTAATAATGTGGATGGCGCCATGGTGAAATACCGGGTGGTGCGTGAACCCCGCTTTCTTTATTCCTGGATGTTCTGGCGCTGGTGGCAGCCACCTACAGAGGAAATGGAAATCACAAATGGCGAAGTAGTAACAGACAAGGACGGTAAATTCAAAATTGAATTCACCGCCATCCCTGATCTGAGTATTGATAAAAAATTTGAACCCGTATTCGATTACAGGATTTATGCAGATGTGACCGATATCAATGGCGAAACCCGCAGTGGTGAAAAAACTGTGTCGGTGAGTTACAAATCACTGATCCTGCAAACATATATTCCGGCCAGGATCCCGGCCGACAGCCTGAAAAAACTAAATATTTCCACCCGGAATATGAATGGCGAATTTGAGCCAGCCAATATTTCCGTAGTGATCAGTCCTTTGAAAGCAGAAAACAGATTGATCCGCGACCGGCTCTGGGAGCGGCCTGATCAGTTTGTGATGAGCAAGGATGTTTATATCCGCAACTTCCCGTATGATGAATACGACAATGAAGCTGATTTCAAAAGCTGGGAGAAAAACGCGGCGGTGTTTTCTAAAAATGATTCAAGCCGGATAAATGGTCAGTGGCCGGTGGTACATAGCGGGTTCAGTCCGGGTTTTTATGCAATAGAAGTTACCGCCAAAGACAAAAAAGGACAGGAAGTAAAAGATATCCAGTACATCGAACTCTATGATGAAAAGAGCAAAAAACTGAGTAAGCCCGATTATTTATGGACAGGCAATCTGCAAACCAATGTGGAAGCTGGCAAAACCGCCCAGGTGGAACTGGGTACTGCAGCAGATAGTTTATTTGTGGTGCACCAGATCAATAAGAACATCAGCAATAAGGAAACGGATTATAAATTCCTGGAACTATCGAATCAAAAAGAGAAATTCAGTTTTCCAACCACAGAGGCAGACAAAGGTGGCTTTGGTGCGAACTGGATCTTCGTTAAACACAACCGCTTTTACCAGCTGAACCAGACCATTACCATACCCTGGTCTGATAAAAACCTGGGAATTGAATATGTCACCTATCGTGACAAAACCCTTCCTGGCAGCGAAGAAAAATGGAAAATCAGAATCACCGGTTACCAGAAAGAAAAAC
>DAORJS010000056.1:0-12210 GCA_035439185.1 Chitinophagaceae bacterium | reverse complement strand
ATATTTCCCGCCAAGCCCGCTAAGAACGCAAAAAATCTCTGCGAGAACGCTGCGCGCTCTGCACCTCTGCGGTGAATCTTCCCCAAAAACCGCCATCTCTCAGCAACTGATGCAGCGGTCATAAACAATACAGCCCTGTATAATTACAGGGCTGTGTGGTAGATGAGTTTCGGATTTTCTCATCAGTCATTTTTCAAATTTTACTTTGAGGGTAAATGCTCCGCTGGTGGCAGCGGCTGGACCAGATACGCCGATGAGAATATTATAATGATCTTTTCCCGGGTTCTGTATACTCACTTTTCTTTCACTGGTCTGTACTTTGTTTTTCCAGTTACCATCCCAGCGGTGATCGGCTTCACAGGTAATACAACTGCCCAGTTCGGGTACCAGATAGTATTCAGCAGCTGAAAGCCGGTATGCATAAATGCTCAGATCGGCATTGGGATCGGTTGGGGTAACACTGATTTTCATTTCGCACTGAGTAGGCATGGTAAGCGCAAAGAAAACATGATTGCCTTTGAATTTAGAACTCTGAGTTGCAGGGAAGCAGGCATTGGCAGCATTCCAGGCCCAACTGAGATCATCCATTTTAGCACCTTTTGAAAGATCACCTTTTACGACAATCGAATCACCGCTGTCGGCATCAATTACGGTTACATTGGAGGGCCATTGGGCATTGATGATAATGCAGCTGATCAGGGCAGTTAATGTTAACAAGATTCTTTTCATAATTTTTGTTTATGGGTGTATGATTTATTTAGGAATTACAACTGTAAAGGATTCTTTCACTTTTATACCGGTGCCGCTGCCTTCTTTGAATAACTCCCATTCGAGTTCATAAGTGCCCGGCATATAAGGCCCTTTCAATTTGAAGCGGAGTTCCACCCATTTACCGGGAGCAACTGTACTGCTATTGGCAATCGGATAAATACCGTAATCGGGTACCAGTTCGGGTAGCTGGGAAGGGCTTCCGGTTGGTTTTTTCACAACTTTACAACGGAGTTCCACCCGGGAAGCATTTACCCATTCACAGACTCCTGAATTCTGCACTTTAATACTGATCGGATATTCTTTGTTATAAGTCATCTGACTGGGCAAACTGAATATATTAATGGATGCATCAGGATCACATTTTCTGGGATCACCGGTAACTTCTACTCTCTTCTGGCAGCGGGGGCCGAAGGGTTTACCATTATCCGTCAGCTGAAATTCCAGCACATAGTTTCCGGCTACTGGCGAGCCGGTTAAATCATATTCAAAGTCGGCCATTTCTAATCTTCTTATTTCAGTCGTTTGCTCCGGGAGCAACTGCCGTCCAGGTGTAAGAAAGGAAACGATTTCATTATTACTGGCACCAGCAGGCCAGGATAGACAGGTTATTTTAAGGGCAATTTTTTGTTTGGGAGCTTCCCAGTCACAGTTGCTGACATTTTTAGCACTGATAGTGACCGGATATTTTTTACCCGCCATTACTTTGGCGGGAATCTTTACATCAGTGGCGCCCAGTTCAGCAGCCAGTTTACAGGGTCCGGAAAGCTCACTGGGATCCACCACTTCTATTTCATCAGTATATACTTCTCCAAATGGTTTTCCTTTGCAAACCATGGTGAACTTCAGAGAATATTTTCCTGTAGGGATCTTTTTATTATCATCAATTTCAATATCATAAATAAAGGGATGATCGTCACCCGGATCAGTTTTTGAATTGATTTTGATGTCTTCGTTGGGCACCATTTCATCACGTTGGTAACTTGTGGCTGATGAACCGGAAGGTATAGATACCACCGTTACCCGCATAAAAACCGTTCCTGTTATCCAGGAACAGGTACCGCTGTTCTTTGCCTCTATGACAATTTGTGATTTTTTTCCAATGGTTACTTTACCCGGGGAGTATCCCATGACCCTTACCGCCCTGATATCTGATTTCATGGTGCACATGCTGTTGTCGCATTGTGCAGCTACAGGGTTTGTGAATTGAAGAGTAAAGAACCAAAAAGCGAATAAACCCGGGATAGATTTTTTTTGCAGCAGCTTCATGATAAATAGTTATTTGATAAAGCTACTTGGCTGTCTGATAGACAGTCTAACACCCACGGGTGATTTTTGAGTTTACCTTAGCATGAGTTCCCTTATCGTACTGATGGCACCGGAACGGCTGTTTACATCCAGCTTGAAATAAGCATTGGTAACATGCCTTTTCACCGTGTTCATTGCAATAAAAAGCAGGTCACAGATCTGTTGATTGGTCTTGCCATCATAAATCAGCTCAATCACTTCAAATTCACGCTCACTCAGCGGGGAAGGGAGCGATTGATTGATTTTGATAAGGGAGAGTCTGGGCACATGCTGATTGGCCCGGGTGGCAAAATTGGTAAGGGCAATTTCGAGTGTGGTATATAAGGTTTGCTCATTGAAGGGCTTAACAATGTAACCGGCGGGATTGGTCTTCTTGGCAAGATCTACAATCGTTTTATCGCTGTAAGAAGTCAGAAATACAAAGGGAATCCGGTTATTACTATTGATATATTCAGCAATATCAATCCCGCTTTTCGGACTTTCCAGATTAACGTCAAGCAAAACGGCATCCGGTGGATTGCTCTTTAATTCTGTGAATGCTTCTTCATCATCATAGGCGATACCGGAAACGGTAAAGTCATGATTATTCAGGTACATGGCAATATTTTCAGCAATCAGCGGTTCATCTTCCACAATCAATACCCGGATAGCTTCCATGATCAGATGGTTTTGAATTTTGAAATAGTGAGCTCCACATTGGTGCCATGACTGCCGTCAATATGAAGTTTGGCTTTCAGTTTCTGGGCAAAAGCACGGATTACTTTAAAGCCAAAGGACTGGAGTTTACTGATATCGAATCCGGCAGGTAATCCCTTTCCGTTATCTTTAACCTGTAAGAGCAGTTCGTTTTCTTTTTGTTTCATGGCCACCATGATTTCTCCTTCCTCCAGATCATTAAATGCATATTTCAGGGAATTGCTGATCAGTTCATTCAGGATCATCCCCAGCGGAATCACGGTATCAGTATGCAGGTTCAGTTTATCAATATCCGTAGTAAAACGGATCCGGTCTTTCCGGATATTATATGACTCAAAAAGATGACCCGCCAGGTTATTGATATAATTATTGATTTCAATTTCCTGTACGGTATTGGACTGATACAGGTTCTGGTGAATAAAGGCCATACTTTGTACCCGCTGTCTGCTTTCCCGGATCACTTCGGCCGCTTCTGCATCTTTTAATGTTTGCGATTGGATATCAAGCAGGCTGGAAATGACCTGTAAATTATTCTTGACCCGGTGATGAATTTCCCGGTTCAGCACTTCCATCTCATCAGCCTGTTGCCGGATGATCCGGTTCTTTTTTACCTGACGGCTGAAAAGCCAGAGGATGATGGCACCGGCCAGTACGAGTAATCCGATTCCGGCCAGTAGTATTTGTTTGTTTTTTTTGCCTTCCGTTATGGTGAACTGCTTCAGTTCATTCTCCCGGGACAAGGCAGCCGTCAGGAGTTTTTCTTTTTTCAGTTCACTTTCCCGTAATGATCCTTCTCTTTCCAGTGCTTCATTCAGTTGCAGCTCACGGGCAAGTGAAGTATCTGCCAGAATGTTTTCTCTTTCAAGGGCCATGCGCAAGAGTAGTTCCTTATTCAGTTTTTCCTCTTTCAACTGGTTTTCTCTTTGCAGGGCTTCTCTTTTTTCTGTCTCGGATTTTAATTGCAAACGGCTTAGCTCATGCTGCGAGGTAAGGAGGGCCAGTTCTTTTTCTTTTTTCTCAGACTGGTATTTATTTTCCATTTCAAGGATTACATCCAGCTGTTGTGTTTTATATAAACTGTCTTTTAAAATAAGCAGTTTGTCTGCAGTGGTAATGGAGGCTGATTGCAATCCCGCTTTTTTCTGGAGACGGTATAATGCATTGGTATAAACAAAGTGATTTTTAAGGTCATTGTATTTGGTGGCAATCCTGGTATTTTCTTCCATATAAGGTATGGAACTGGCGGGTAGTCCTTCCTTTTCATAAAAAGAAGAAATCAGGCTATTGGCCTGCATGCCATTAATGATATCATGGTTAGAAAGCAATGATTCTTTCACTTTTTTCATAAAACCCACTTTGTCTTCCAGCGTGTACTTACTCCAGTCAATGAATACCATACTGTGTACGGGATCTTTACTGTAATCCTTTTTGCGGGCCTGTTCAAAAGCAAGATTTTCCTGTACAATCGAGGCAAAACGTTCAGGATTGTTTTTGCTCGAGTAAAAGCTCAGCAATTCACTGATTAATAATCCGTGATCCATTCTCACCCCTTTGGGTTTTGTAATCTGGTAAGCTTTCAGCAGGTATTTTTCTTCCTCGGCAGCAGCATTTGATTCTCCGAATAAAATGGACATTTCAAGATAGAGTATCCAGTTTCCGTAAGGATTGAATTCCAGGTTATGTTTTTCGCAAAGCCGGTAGTAATATAGTGCCGAGTCATTCACGGACAGATGACGGAAACATTTACCCATGATGAGGTAATATCTTTCTTTTATTTTCGGGTCATTTACTTTCGGGAGCAGGGGAGTTGCCTGTCTGAGAAAGCCAATAGCCTTTTGCTTATCGCCGAATAATCCTACATTGGCCTTGTCTACATAAAGCTTTGCAATTTTTTCGGTATTACCGGTTCTGATAGCTGCATCCAGCGCCAGGTCCAGGAAGTACATGGCACTATCATTCTTGCTCCGGAGCATATATTTTATTCCAATCGCACTTAAAGTATCTGCCGCTTTCTCATCAGGCCAGTCGGCAAAGGGTCTTTGCGAATGCTGGGCATGAAGTAAAGCGGGTAACAGTATCAGGAAGCCAATCAGCGCTTTTTTCATGAATGGAATTTGTAAGACAGAGATACTGATTTTTTATCAGCTACTTCCCGGCCAACTGTAAAAATGGCAAGCAAAACCGTTTAAAGCATAACACCCGGGTGGGATTTGCAGGATATTTCGTTATTGTCTAAGTTTGATAAATGACAGATAAACAGGATTATTTTCAGGCCAATAAAGAACTCTGGAACCAACGCACCACGGTTCATCTCGATTCTGCCTTTTATAACCTGGAAGGGTTTAAAAAGGGCGAAACAGTCTTAACCCCCATTGAACTCAGCGAACTGGGGGTGGTCAAAGGCAAAAACTTGCTGCACCTGCAATGCCATTTCGGAATGGATAGTCTGGACTGGGCAAGACGGGGTGCCAGTGTAACAGGGGTGGATCTGTCAGATAAAGCCATTAGCGAAGCCCAAAAACTAAATTCCGAAATGGGATTGGATGCCAGCTTTGTATGTTGCAATGTGCTGGATACAAGTGCCCATGTACCCGGACAGTTTGATATTGTTTTTACTTCTTATGGTACCATTGGCTGGCTGCCGGATCTGCAGCCCTGGGCCAAGATGATTGCCGAAAAATTAAAACCAGGCGGAATATTTTATATCGCGGAATTTCATCCCGTGGTCTGGATGTTTGATGACGATTTTACCCGGATTGCTTATTCCTATGAGAACCAGGAAGTGATTATAACCGAAAATCAGGGGACTTACACAGACCGTTCAGCCGACATCAAAGGAAAGGAATACAGCTGGAACCATAGTATCAGTGAAGTACTGAATGCCCTGATCGGCGCCGGTTTACAAATCAAACAGTTCAATGAACATATGTACTCACCCTATCCCTGTTTCCGGAATGTGGTGGAGTTTGAAACGGGAAAATGGCATATTAAAGGAATGGAAGGGAAGATACCGATGGTGTATTCACTGATGGCGAAAAGTGGAAAATAACTATCAGGTTTCGGGAATAATTGTCAGTTCCCAGTTATATGCATTATACCGAATGGAAGGCTTACTGCCAGCAGGGATCAAACTGTAACTTTCCAGTAGTTTATATATTTTCTTTCTTCCCCCAAAATCACCCCTGAACCAGCTGAATAATACCGGCAGCCTGACCCGGTTGGTCACACTATCATATAGTACTTCTGACTTCAGGTAATTTCTGGTGGCCATTTCGAGTTGACGGTCGAGCTGAGCTGATTGGTAGAATAAAATTGGCGGACAACTTTTAGCACCACAATTGAGTGCAAAATGAATCCGGGGATCTTTTTTTTTGAGCCTGAATTTTTTTTCAAACTTTCCCGGAAAAGGATTCCGCAGGTAACCCAATCCCCATTTGATGGAGGAGGAACGAATGATTCCGTGTTCGATCTCATCCAGACTGATCCGGTGACTTGCCAGTATAAACTGTTTCGATCTGAAAAACCTCCCTCTTTGCTGATACAATGCAGGATCCCGTTGCAGTGCCATTTGTGTAAACCCATTGTACAGGTTCAGCCAGAAAGCCAGAGAAGGGCCCGGATCCTGAAGGACTTTTTCCAGCAGCACAGGGTCCAGCTCACGCAGCATTTTTTCTGTTTCTGAAACGGACTTGCCGGTACGGGCACCATACAGCAACTGTTCAGCCAGTACAACAGGTGATGGGATGCTGTCAACAGGCGGGGAGGCCAACAGCCTGGTCATTGACAAAACCATTGACGGTATCAGCAGGTTTTTTAAAAAGGAAGGCATTGGATACAAGCTACAAGTATTTACCTAAAAACTCATTTTTTGGATTGCTGTTAAAATGAAGCTTTATTGATTTCCTTATCTTCGCGGCACCGGGGATTCCCTTCGGCTGAAAATACTTTTCCATGTTACCAAAGTACAAACGCATCCTCCTCAAGTTATCCGGCGAAGCATTAATGGGCGATAAAAGTTTTGGTTTTGACACCGATGTAATAGCACAATATGCGCATGATATCAAGTCAATCACAGAACTGGGTGTACAGGTTGCAGTAGTGATCGGAGGTGGTAATATTTACCGCGGTATGAATGAAGCTGATACCGGTATCGAGCGTGCCCATGGTGATTATATGGGAATGCTGGCCACCGTGATCAATGGAATGGCAGTACAAGCCGGACTGGAAAAAGTGGGCATCTATACCCGTCTGCAAAGCGCTATCAAAATGGAACAGATTGCAGAACCTTATATCCGCCGCCGTGCTATCCGTCACCTGGAAAAGGGAAGGGTTGTGATCTTCGGAGCCGGAACCGGTAATCCCTATTTTACGACCGACACGGCCGGTTCACTCCGGGCGATTGAAATCAATGCCGATGTGATCCTCAAAGGCACCCGGGTGGATGGTATTTATACCGCTGACCCCGAAAAAGACCCTACCGCCACCAAATTCAATGTGATCAGTTTCCAGGAATGCCTGACCAATAACCTCAGGGTCATGGACATGACTGCTTTCACCCTCTGCATGGAGAACAACCTCCCAATCATTGTATTTAATATGAATAAGGAAGGAAATCTCCGCCGTGTGGTCACCGGGGAGAAGGTGGGAACCCTGGTGAGGGGGTAATTACGAGGTATATTTCCTATTTCACAGTTTGCAGTAACTACTAACTTGCAGGGATATCCATTATCCCCGCTTGTGAAAAACTATTAAGTAGATTTCACCTAATTTTTAATAGTTTAACAACCAGACTTACTGTGTATGGATAGCCAATTGAGCCTTTCCATTGTAGAAATTGTTGTGCTGATGCTGGGAGCCATCGTGCTCGGTGTCACCATCCATTTCTTTATTGCCAGTAAGCGATCGCTCCAATCCAGCTCACCCGCAGCCATTAAACAATACCAGAAAGATGCTGAAGACTGGAAACTCAGGTATTTTAATGAAATCGAAATCCGGGAAAAAGAACTGGAACTGCTACGAAAAAAACTCGCTGATTCAGAAGAGAATAATCATATCAATTCCATAGAGGCGGAAGAAACCAGGATCCGTAATAAAAAACTCCAGGCCGAACTGGAAGCTTTGCGGAATCAACAACCTTTATCTGCGCCTGCCACAACCGGTAAAGCCGGTTATATGGACCAGCTCTTCCAGGCACAAAACAACCTGAAAGAATACAATGATAAGATCAGTCTGCTTCTAGGTCAGATTGATATCATTAAAGAGGCTGAAGAAAAGCAACAGGAAATTCTGAAGAATAATGAAGCCCTGATCGGAGAAATCGAAGAGCTTCGCTTTAAACTCAGCCAGAAAGAAAAAGAGATTAACAGTGTGAGACAGCAACAGGAACTGACTGCGGAAATGAAGTCGGGACTGGAAAGCGCTTATCTTGAATTCAACGGATTACAGGAAAAAATTCAGAAACTTGAAAACCAGGTCACCGGTTCCCGGAAACTGAACCTGGAATATGAAGACCTGAAAGAAGAACATATCCGGATGGTGAGGGATTATGAGGAACAGAAACATAAATACCAGGCCGCCACACAGGAAATACAAATCCTGCAATCCTCGCTGGATGAAACGGAAGACAAACTAAGGGAATCCAATTTCCAGCGCCAGCAGCTTCAGAAAAAAGTCGCTTATCTGGAGGAATTGAATAATGATATGCAATCCGTTGCTGATGCCAATAAAAGTCTGCAGGGTCAGCTGAAACGGATCGGTGAGCTTGAGAGCATGCTGAATATCCTGGCAGAAGAAAAAAATGAACTGGCCCGGAAACAGCAGAATGCCTGACTGTAACGAATTGATCAAAATCAGCAGTAAAAGGGCCTTTAAGGCCTTTTCTCATTGGTGGCAGACAGCCCCTCTACATATCTTTGCCACTAAAACCAGCACCGATGAAAGAAGATATAGCGGGTATCCGTAAGACATACTCCCGGAAAAAATTACTGGAAAAAAAAGCCGCCACTGAACCGATTGCCCAGTTCGGCAAATGGTGGAAACAGGCCCTGAAAGCCGGAATCGAAGAAGTGAATGCCATGACGCTCGCTACCGCCTCGGCTGATGGGATGCCATCGGCAAGGATTGTGCTATTAAAAGATTTTGATCACAGAGGTTTTACCTTCTTTACCAATTATGCCAGTTTTAAAGGGCAACAATTACTTGAAAACCCAAGGGCATGTTTGGTATTCTTCTGGAAAGAACTGGAAAGACAGATACGGATTACCGGTTTGGTGGAAAAACTGGAACCCGAAGCCAGCACCGAATATTTTAACTCCCGTCCCTGGGAAAGTCAGGTAGGGGCCCTGGTATCTCCTCAAAGTCAGGTCATCAGCAACAGAGAATGGCTGGACGATGAGTATGCAGAAAAAACAAAAGTATTAAAAGGACAACCCATTACCCGTCCGGAACATTGGGGAGGCTATCGGGTAAAACCAGTAATGATTGAATTCTGGCAGGGAAGACCCGGCCGTTTACATGACCGTTTACAATACAGTCTGCTGGATAGCGGAGAATGGAAACTGGAGCGACTGGCACCTTAAATTCGGGCTTATAATTTTATTTGCCACAAAGGCATTCGCAGCGTTCTTTAGACAAAGGGGCGCAAAGAATTATTTCTCGCAAAGAAGCAAAGGAGCAAAGTCGCAAAGGATTTCTCTGTACAAGATATTTTGTTCTTAGCGCCTTAGCTTCTTTGTACAAAGGACTATCCGAGCGGTAAAATGTAATTTTCTTTGTGCATAATGGCAATAATAAATATGCCACAAAGACTCAAAGACACAAAGAATTGAATTTCGATTTCTCCTTAGTGTCTTAGTGCCTTCGTGGCAAAAAAAAATGCGTCAGCTATTCGTGACTACTCAGGCTTTTTTCGCTGCTTTCTTCTTCACAGCTGCTTTTTTCGCCGGACGGCTTTTACCAAATGATCCTTTGAAACGTTTGCCCTTTGCGGTTTTCTTATCTCCTCTTCCCATGTTAATTGATTTTATTTCGGGTTAAAAAAAAGCTCCGGCATACAAGAGCAGGAGCTTGTTATACAGCAGATAGTATCGGTTACAATTTGGCTGCAAGTTCCTTCCCCGCTTTGAAACGGGCAACTTTTCTTGCTTTAATCGTGATTTCTTCTCCGGTTTGCGGATTACGGCCTTTACGTGCCTTTCTTTTGGAGATCAGAAAGGTACCAAATCCTACCAGGGTTACCTTACCACCGCCTTTTAAAGTTTTGGTCACAGCTTCAATAAAAGAATCCAATGCTTCATTCGCCTGTGTTTTGGTGATCCCGGTATCATCAGATATTTTATTAATCAGATCGGCCTTATTCATGTTTGTCTTTTTTGGTTTGCAACCCGGCAAATTTAGCCGGTTTTTGACAGCAGCAAAAAAATGTTCGATTAAATTTAAAAAATTCATTCGCGGCAAAATCCGCAACAGGCAAGGGTTTTAGCCAAATAGCCAGATCAGGTTATAACCCTGGCACCCTCATTTTCTTTTGCACACTCAATGCACAATCTGCATCACAGAACGAAAAGCCACAAATTTATCCCCCCATTTTTCCGTGCTTTTATTCCGCATTTCCGTCGAATATTCTTTTATGTACCTGTTATACAAAGCCTTACTGTTGGCATGGTACTGAACAGCATAAGTGATTCCGTCCGACTCATCCACTTCCAGGAGACGCAGGATCCGGGCATTGGTAAAACATTCCGTGGCGATGATATCAGGGATATGTTCCTGCTGCAACCAGCTCAGCCAATCATCCGCAATGGAATGGTCCACCTTGACCGTTACGTTATATATGATCATGTGTTAGTGTTTAATCTCCAGATAAACCGGGCAGTGATCGCTGTGTTTTACATCCGGGTAAATGTCGGCATCTTTTAATTGTTTCCTCAAAGGTTCTGTTGCCGTGATATAGTCAATCCGCCATCCTTTATTGTTCAGCCGGACTGAGGGGAAACGCTGACTCCACCAGCTGTACCGGTGTGGTTCGGGATGAAACTCACGGAAGGTATCAATCCAGCCACTTTGCAGAAACTTCGTCATCCATTCCCTTTCCGCCGGTAAAAAACCTGAAGAATTTTTATTTCCTTTCGGATCGTGTATATCAATTTCCTGATGAGCAATATTATAATCTCCGCAGAGAATCAATTTTGGGTATTTCTTCTTTAGTTTATTCAGGTATTTGAAAAAATCATCCAGCCATACATATTTGAATGACTGCCGCTCGTCTCCGCTCGTACCACTGGGAAAATAAGCATTGATCAGCCGGATATCTCCAAAATCCACCTGTACTACCCTTCCTTCATCATCGGTACCGGGGAATCCGCATCCGTATTCTACTTTATCAGCTTTGATTTTTGAGAAAATCGCTACACCGCTGTATCCTTTTTTTTGCGCACTGAACCAATAATGATGAAATCCCAACGCCTCGATTACTTTCAGGTCCACATCGCCCTGCACCGCCTTGGTTTCCTGTACACAGATTACATCGGCAGGATCAGTTTTAAGCCAGTCAATAAATCCTTTCTTGATGGCAGCCCTGATGCCATTCACATTGTAGGAGATGATCCGCATGATCAGTTGGTTTTCGGATAAAAAAACACCCCTTAATCGAAACCGGGGTTTAATTATGAGTAAATTGTCAGGCAATTTAGTTATAAGTATGGAAGCAGCATCAAAAAATAAGGATAGATCAATCATCCCGCATAAAGAACATGTGTACCTCGACGGACCTAAAAGCAGGGGCTATGAACTGGGCTTTGCCTGGCGGGTTTTCTGGCAGTTTCTAAAAGGATTCAGGAACCTGCATTTTATCGGACCCTGTATCACGGTCTTTGGCTCAGCCAGGTTTAAAGAAGACCATCCTTTTTATCAACAGGCCAGGGAATTTGGAAAAAGAATCGCTGAATCTGGATTTACCACCATGACCGGTGGGGGACCCGGAATTATGGAAGCCGCCAATCGGGGTGCTTTTGAAAACGGAGGTCGTTCAGTAGGTTGCAATATCATGCTGCCTTTTGAGCAAAAGGAGAACCCCTACCTGCATAAGTCGGTCACTTTTGAACATTTCTTTGTCAGAAAAGTACTGCTGGTAAAATACTCTTACGCCTTTGTGATCATGCCAGGAGGATTTGGCACCATGGATGAATTATTTGAAACCCTTACCCTGGTCCAAACCAAAACCATCAGTCGCTTTCCGATTGTACTTTTTGGAACGGAGTATTATCAGTCACTAAAGGAATGTATAGAAGAATGGGCCGCCCGGGGCACTATTTCCAGGGAAGACCTGGACCTGGTGCTGATTACGGACAATATTGATGAAGCAATGGAACATATCAAGCATTATATCACGACTAATTATAAAGTCAGACCCCGGAAACGTTTGTGGTGGTTATTTGAAAA
>DAORJS010000055.1:0-12288 GCA_035439185.1 Chitinophagaceae bacterium | reverse complement strand
ATGAATTTTTCCAGCAGGTCCGGTACTTTTTCAAAAGCAGCGCTAAGGCCGCGACTGGTTCGGGTTGGGATAAAGCTGATCTGCTCATTCTGTGTAACCAGGAAGCCAATGGGTTCAACCCCTATTCCGCCTCCTGCACCACCTCCAATTCCTTCCCCTTGACCCTTACCGGCAGCATTTCCTTTTCCTTCACCGCCGCCATAACCCAGACCCATGCCGAATTTGATGACTGGAACGCAGGTAAACTGTCCCAATTGAAAAGACTGACCGATTACGGTTTCTGTCTTTGCTTCAGTTTTGAAGAAGTCGGTTAATTCTTTAACTGTTGCTTCTAAATTGAATGCCATAAATCGTATTTTAAAAATGAATAATCAAACTATCTCCGGAACCAGGCCCACAGGAGTCGCCAGCCGGTATTCCTGATCCGGCATTGAAAATGTTGATCCCCGTTAAAATTTACAAACAGGTGTCCCTGTAGTACCGGTATCCAGTTTAAGGGATATAGCCTTGCATTCAGGGTTGCATCGCCGGTATCAATCGCGAGCTGCCATTTCTCTACTGAAAAACTCCGGAATACCCTTTTCATTTTCCTCAGTAATAGCCAAAAGGACATTCGGCTCTTTTTTGGATTTTCCGGTTCTCTTTTTTTCTTTTTTCGTTTTGCTATCCTCTTTTTTGTTATTTTTTCAAGGTTAAAAATCTTTTTAAAAAACATAATCCTGAGCCTGGCCATCCACTGTTTGTCATGATATAACTCCAGCCCTCCGATTCCCCACCAGTGAAGCCTTCCAATAGGCACCCGGGTGTCAAGTTCAATCCAAATCGGACTCAGCAGTAAAAAAAGGATCAAACACAGCAATCCGGCCAATACTATAAGCACTACCGTTATCACACTATAAAGGTGCAACCGGCACCCAGGGGAAACCAATGATATGGATCATACGAAACAACAGGTCAAGCCGATACTGATTCCTGTCCTACCCTTTTTTATGCTCAGGGTAGCGGGTAGCGCTTGTTGAGCATTCAGGCGAGGATAGTGAATATTTCTACAACATAATAAAATAACCAGTTGCTGAAGCAGGAAGGTTTAAATTGCGGTGCACAAAAAAATATACACAATATGCCCGCAACAAAAGCTTACGCCGCCCAAACTGTCCATTCACCCCTTGCTCCATGGACAGTTGAAAGAAGGGCTCCCAAACCACATGATGTTCAGATTGAAATACTGTTCTGCGGAGTCTGCCACAGTGATTTGCATTTTGCACGTAACGAGTGGGGCATGACTGTATTTCCGGTTGTTCCCGGACATGAAATCGTTGGCAGGGTTACAGCAGTGGGTGCGCATGTAAAAAAATTCAAGGCAGGTGATCTGGCAGCAATTGGTTGCCTGGTAGACAGTTGTCGCGAATGTGATAATTGTAAAGATGGGTTAGAGCAGTATTGTGCGCAGGGTGGTGTATTTACCTATGGCGGAATGGAAAGAGATGGCAGCGGACTCACTTATGGTGGATACAGCAAAATGATCCTGGCTCATGAAGATTTTGTATTGCATATTTCAGATAAACTTGATTTGGCGGCTACCGCTCCTCTCCTTTGTGCGGGTATCACCACCTATTCTCCGCTTCGACATTGGAAAATTGGCCCCGGAATGAAGGTGGGTATTCTTGGACTGGGTGGCCTGGGTCATATGGGAGTGAAGTTTGCCGTGAGTATGGGTGCTGAAGTCACCATGCTCAGTCATTCTGCTTCGAAAGAAAAAGATGCCCAGCGTTTAGGCGCGCATAAATTTGTTTTAACGAGTGATGAAGCACAGGCCAAATCGGTAATGGGCTATTTTGATTTTATTCTGGATACCGTTTCAGCCCAGCATGATTACAATTTTTATCTCGGTATGCTTAAAACCAATGGAACCATGGTTTGTGTAGGGGTACCTCCTGCTCCTACTCCCGTACATTCCATGAGTTTGATTTTTGGCAGAAAGACCCTGGGAGGTTCCCTGATTGGAGGATTACCCGAGACACAGGAAATGCTGGACTACTGCGCCGAACATAATATTGTAAGTGATATTGAGCTGATCAGGATGGATGAAATCAATGAGGCTTATGAGAGAATGCTGAAGGGCGATGTGCGGTACCGGTTTGTGATAGATATGAGTTCCTTGTAATATTCATTTACCGCGGAGAAATGAGTGAAGGAGGTTTCGCAGAGATATAGATAAATAAATTGCTGCGGTCTTACATTTTCTCCCGTTTAGCCCCTCTTTGCCTTTTATATTTTGTAGTTAGCGCCTGATGCTTATTTATTTTTTATCAGATTGTACTAGTTTTTTAAGCATAACGATTTGTCCCAGGTGGTAATGGGCATGTTCAATCAGTCCCATCAGGTTGCGGTGCCAGCTGCCGTATTTTTCAATTACAAAAAACTGGTCGAGCTGCTGATCAGGAATCTCTTCCACCATTGCCGCATATTCTTCTCCTTCCTGCCAGGTTTTATTAAGTAATGACTCCCAGTCTTTGGCTGATTGGATGGGCGGGCAATTAAAACTGTCCTTATCGGTTCCTTCAAGATTTCCACCTTTCAGCACTTTCAACTGAACTGATACATAGTACCCGATATGATATACCAGTACTGCGATCGTGTTAAAATCCTGCACTTTTGTGATCGCCTGTTCCCAGCTGACATCTTTTAGTGTATCCTTCAGGTTTACCCAGGTCCAGTTACCACCCGAGTAAAGTTGTCTGAAATGGGAAGCCAAAGCAGCGGCGGTTTGCATACCCTTGTTATTTTATCTGGAGTTTGAGTGTTTTGGATTCCTTTTCACTACTTATTGTCAGGTAATAAATACCCGGTGCCAGATGGCTCAGGTTTTCTTTAACCTGTAATACCGGGTTGATTTTTTTGCCCAATTGTCTGAATACAATCTGTCGTCCCAGTGCATCCAGTAAGGTTAGTTTTAATTCACCATATATTTTGCCACGGATGGCCAGATCAATATTTCCTTCTGATGGGTTAGGGAAAGCCACGAGGTCCCAGTTGTTAAGGGGTATCGGATCATTGATCCCTGTAACGATCACTGTTCGTAAAGTAGTGGTGGCGTCATTGGTTTTTACCGGCAGATTAAAATCAAAATAGATAGATACATTATTCCTGATTACATCACCAGGAACCAGGGAACCATTGGGTTTAATTCTGAAATAGATATATCCATGACTTGCTGGTTCATTGCGGTTACTATCTACCAGTTTGATATTATTGAATCTCCAGGTTAAAAACCGGCCTCCGCTGATCTCAAGTGTATAAGGGTGACTGGCAGTAATCATTTGAAAGCGGGTCCAATCCAGTCTGTTATCGAGGGTATCTCTGACTACTATATTAAATGCAGTATCGTTACCGGTATTCTGGAATCTTACCAGATAAGTCAGGAACTCACCACTACTCAGTTCTGTTGTACTGAAAAAAGCGCCATGTGATTCTGTTTTATCATTCGGGTCATAAGCACCTGTAACTCTTTGGAGCAATGTATCACTGTTATTCAAAGGAGTTTCGTCGCCGGCAATTGGCTGTATAGCCCCGGTAAATTTTAAAGTATCTCCGATATTGGTGCCTGGTGGTGCCGGAATACCCAATACAATCCGGGCAGAGGAAGTATCACCAGGGTTGAGGTTGTTGAATTGGTATGTCAGTGTATCAGCAATAACGGAAATTGGTGTGGGAGTGGACGCAACAAGACTGGTCCTGCCGTCTTTAACAAACTTAACTGTACCAGATAAGGTAGTAGTTCCTGTATTTTCATAGAAAACGCGATAGGCTGATTGAAAACCGGGTCGGGCCGGAGTGATTGGAATGATCCCCATCTGCAGATCATTCCTGTTGGAGACAGGGGCCAGCGCAAATGAAAATGAATCTGTCAGATAATAGTTATTAAAGCTGCTGGTCCTTTGTGCCGGGCTGACATTGAAATAAGGATAATCCGGCAGGCAGGTGGTGGTATAGGTACCGGTATCCACTTCGTTAGTGAATATCCCTGACTGAGGCGTACTTAATCTTATTGTACCAGGCTTTTCTGATTTGATCTGTACCCGGGAATACAAAGGTTCACCTGGGTCGCGGTTGCCATTATTATTGTTATCAATAAAAACGGATCCCCTGATCCGGTTGATGGCGCCGAGTCTGACTACCCAGGCATCCCAGGTAGGATTATTGGTTTGCCGGGGACCGGATACATCTCCATTACTGGAAAGGGTAATAGCGCTCACTATAAAATTAACCGGTGATTCCTGCTCGATATAAGTCAGGTATTCCAGGGAAGTACCGCCCAGACAACGTTGCCAGATTATATTACCGTTGGTTTTACTTACTTTAAGTATCCATACATCAGTTGCAGTATCAAAAGGATTGCTGCTCGGAGGATGGTATCCCAATACATCCCCATCTCTTGAATTGGTAAATCCTGCCAAAACAAAATTACTGTCTGATTGAAGAATAAGTGAATTCTGGCCACCGTAAACACCATCACCCTCTGATCCACCATAGGTTTTTTGCCAAAGTATACCCCCGGTATTATTCAGTTTTACCAGCCATAGATCTTCTGCTCCTGAGCCGCCATTATGAAATCCCGTCACATCTCCATCATTGGAGACTGTATTGCTTAATACCATGACCGATCCGTCATTGTTTTCAAAAAAATTAAGGGGCCATTCGGGGTTTGAACCTCCCAGACATTTTTGCCAAAGCAATGATCCGGTTTCGCTAAGCTTGGCAATCCAGGTATCCCAGACTCCTTTGAATCCACTTACATCTCCTCCATTTCCATATACATCTCCCATTACCAGGACTGACCGGCCGGGAGATTCTGCTATTTTATATCCGGTTTCGGGACCGGTAGAAGGAGATCCAAGGCATTTCTGCCATTCCATCGTGGTGATGGAGCTGAGTTTCAGTACCCATATATCAGAAGCAGGAGAAACAGAATGATTACCGCTCACATCACCATCATTGGAGCGGGTATAGCCTGTTAGCACATATTTTCCGTCAGACATTTGTATAATCCCCCGGGGTACATCAATATCAGTACCGCCATATGCTTTCTGCGCCACAATGGCTCCGGTATTATTATTGATTTCCACCACCCAGAAGTCAGTATTGGGTACTCCATGATGACCGGTTACATCACCATCATTAGATTGTGAAGAAATAACAGTTACAATATTCCCATTCGAATTAATCAAACCTCCCCTGAATTCTTCCTGCAAACTGCCTCCGTAACAACGTTGCCAAATCAGAGTACCCGTGGACGAAATTTTAATGGCCCAGACATCATTTGCTCCATGATTACCACTAACATTCCCGTTATTAGAAGCTGTAAGTCCGAAAATGGTAAAACTGCCATCAGTATTCAAAAAAAGATGCCGCAAAAAATCGTCGTTGTTTCCACCATATGATTTACTCCATTCTGTAATACCCTGTGCATTCATTTTGACCACCCAGATATCCTTTCCGGGAAATCCGCCAGTAACAGGTCTGCTGGCAGAGTCAGCGGTGCAGGCCATGATGTAGCCTCCGTCACTGGTTTTTCGGGTTATTGTAGATTGTTCAGGCCCTATTCCACCCAGGGCTCTTTGCCATTGTATCCCTGGTGTAGGCTGTGCCTGTAAGAGGCTGACTGAAAAAAGAAAGCTAAGAATCAAAAGTTTTCGCATACAAAAAATTAAATCAATACAGAAGTTACAAAATTAATATCAACCTTGTTTGATATATGTCAGAATCGCATGAGTCAGTTGTTTTTCGCAGAATTACTTATAAAGACCAGGATGCTTTTTGAGGTTAAAATCAATGACTTAGAGCATTTGAGAGAAACCCATTTTATTTGATTTCTGATTGAAAGTACTGATGATCGCCTCTTCCAGATCAATATCCAACAGTGAAGCCAGCAGGTCCAGATAGATGGCAATACCCCCAATCTCTTCCTTGAGCATTTCCTTGCTGATATCTTTAGCTGTGTAGCTGCTTCCTCCATCAACGCCGCCTCTTTCCACTCTTTGCATTTTCTTTATCATATTACAGAGTTCACCTACTTCACCAGCAAGGGCCGTAGTCCAGTAAGTGAGTGGCTGATTATCATAACAACGGAAACCTTCGGTGGCTCTTTGTACATTGATGGGTCGCATGGCGGCAAGGTCTAGTTTCATATTGCTATTATTTTAGGTTCTTCTTACCAGATGTTGCAAAAATAAACGGGTCGTTCATCAATGTTCCCGGAGCAGGCATAAAAAACGGGACTGTAGTAAAACAGTCCCGTTAGCATTATAAAATTAAGTCGATTAATGGTGAACCACAATCTTCTTGGTACCTATCAATCCGCCGTTTCCGCCTCTTACTTCCACCATGTAGAAACCGGCTGGTATGCCCGCACCCAGATTCACATCAATGCGGGTATAATTGGCCGTAGGCGTTACGGTTTGCTGGTAAATCCGGGCACCACTTCCTATCGGATATACATTAATGGTGATCTGCTCATTCACATGATTGTAGAAACGGATCTGGAATCTTCCTGTATTCGGATTCGGATAAATCCAGAGTTTCTCTGACTGGAAGGCGCTGATCACCAGGTTAGCCGATGTACCTACACAACCATTGAGGTCAGTGTAAACCAGACGGTATGTACCCTGATTATCAACTGTCAGGTTATTCAGCGATGAACCCAGTGCTGTTGGCAACAACTGACCATTCAGGAACCAGGCATAAGTACCACCCGGAGGATTCACATTTGAAGTGATATTCAGCGACTGTCCGGGTTGAAGAGCCGGTGGTATGGATGTCAGGAGGGTCACGCTCGGCAGCGGATTCACAAACAGTGTTGCTGCTGCAGAATTCACGATGGAACATCTGCCGGTGAGTACCACTCTGTACGTATTGGTATTCTGAGTAAACGCAACTGCAGGGATGGTCAGGGTTGAACTGGTGGCACCGGTAATATTTACCCATGCGCTGCCATTCCATTGCTGCCATTGGTAAGCAAGCGGATTACCTGCACCGGCTGTTGCGGTTACACTGAAGACAGCATTTCCGCCATCACAAACAAATACAGTGGCTGGTTGTACACTGATAACCGGTATGGATGCGTCGTTCACTGTTACCGTGAATGAGCAGGTTCTTGTATTGCCTGCAGCATCAGCAGCCGTATAAGTAATCGTGGTTACACCCTGACCGGTAGTACCATTTAACAGGAACTGTGTGTTATTCGGTACATAGTTAATACCTGTCGTTGGTGAAGTAGTAGTACCACCAGGTCCTGTCATGCTCCAGGTAAGCCTTGTTACCGCGCAGTTATCTGCAAAGGTTGGTCTTGGTATGCCCGGAGGATCAGGGAAGGTAGCGTAACAAACACCCGGATCTGTATTTCTTGTCTGGTTAGCAGGACAAGAGATTGTTGGTTGTTCTACATCATTTACAGTTACCGTAAATGAACAGGTTGAAGTATTTCCTGCATTATCCCTGGCAACAAATGTATTGGTTGTTGTACCAACCGGGAAGGTGCTTCCTGAAGGCAGACCTGCCGTTTGAACCAGTATCGGTGGCACTACAGGAACAGTACCCGACATACCAATAATTGTATGGTTAGCAGTAAAGCCAAGTGAAGCCAGTGTAACCGGGTTTGGCACACCACATGCTGAGGATGAAATATAGGAAGGTCCTGATTCTCCCAATCCATTGGCTGCAGGGAAAACTCCTCCCACAGGGGTTGCTACTTCTACAATGATGATGGCATTGGCGGGAACGGTTGGGGCTGTTGCAAAATTCACGGTATAGAATGTATTCGCTGCAGCAGTGATACTCACTGTTCCTGTTGCAATCAGGGTCCTGGTTCCGCCAGGGAAGGCAGCGCCGGTTTGATTATACAGGTTAACCGTCATGGTTTGTGCAACACCGGTATTATTGACTTCAATACCAAATCTCACGCTATTGATTGTCAGCGGACCGGTTACTGCCGGGAAGCTGGCAAGGTTATAGGCTCTCCAGAATGAAGTGGCACCTGCGTTACAGGAAATTCCGGTGTTGAAGGCAATGGTTGTTGTATTCGTATTCTGATTCAGCGTTACACCACCCGGAAGCGGGCAGTTGTCGGTAACTGTCGGCAGCGGGAAGTTTACTACTGCACCGCATATACCAGGATTATTACCTGTTGTGATATTGGCAGGGCAGGTAATCACTGGTGGTTGTACATCTACTACTGTTACGGTAAACGTACAGGTAGAAGTATTTCCGCAGGCATCAACCGCAGTGGATGTAACCGTTGTGGTTCCTACAGGGAAGAAGCTGCCGGATGCAGGTACTGAAGTGATAGTAATTGTACCGGCACAGTTATCCGTTGCTGTTACTGTGAAGTTCACAATGGCACCACACTGGTTCGGCGTATTATTTACCGTGATATTAGCCGGGCATGTAATCACCGGTGGTGTTTGGTCATTCACCGTAATGATCTGTGTACACTCTGCGAAATTACCACAGACATCCGTTGCTCTGTAAGTACGGGTAACTGTATAGCGGTTCAGACAGGTCTGTGCGCTGATCACATCACCCTGCCAGGTTACCGTTACCACACCGGCGCAGTTGTCGCTGACACCGGTTACACTATTGATATCCGGAGCAGGAACTGCTGCCGCACAACTAACTGTTACCGGTGCAGGACAGGTCAGTGTTGGCGGTGTTTGATCATTTACAGTAATGATCTGTGTACATTCAGCAAAATTGCCACAACCATCTGTTGCCCGATAGGTACGGGTAACTGTAAAGCGGTTGGCGCAGGTTTGTGCGCTGATGACATCTCCTACGTGAATTACTGTGATCGCACCCGGACAGTTATCCGTTACTGTTACCGCCAGAATATCTGCTGCTGGTACGGCGCTGGCACAGCTCACTGTTACAGGAGCAGGGCAGGTGATAATTGGTGCCGTGTTATCAATTCTGGTATTATATGTTACAGCGGTAGAATTACCGGCGATATCTGTTGTGGTTACAGTAATCACAGCACTGCAGGTTCCAACTGTTGAAGCCACTTCAGTTAATGTACCCGGGCAATTATCAGTTGCACTGGTTGCAGCAAGCGCAGCTGCTTCTGCTGCAGAAACTGATGCGTAACAGCTACCGATAGTACCGGTTGTAACGATTGGTGGTTCGGTATCATTTATAGTTACCGTGAATGAACAACTGGCAGCACCACAGGTATTTGTTGCGGTAAGGGTAACGGTTGTTGTACCCACATTAAAGAGTGACCCGCTTCCATCCCCGCTTCCGCTGGCAATAGTGGCACCAGTAAATGAATATGTAATGGCTGGTACAGGAATACCGGTAAATGTTGGTGTATAAGTGACAACCCTACCACAAATACCGGTTGTGTTGTTCAAGGTAATATTTGCGGGACAGGTAATCGTAGGCACGGCATTTACGGTTACCGTTGCGGTGATCGGTGCACCCACGCAACCGGTAGCTGTTATGGTTGGCGTGATAGTAAATGTTACTGTTTGTGGCACCGTAGTAATATTGGTCAGTGTGCCACTGATATCGCCTGAGCCGCTGGCTGCAATACCGGTTACGTTTGCTGTATTATCCCTGGTCCAGGTATAAGTGGTACCCGGTTCAGTACTGGACAGTACAATAGTAGTAATCGGACCGGAACATACTGTTTGAGATGACGGTGTAGCCGTTGCGACAGGCAGCGGGTTCACTGTTCCTGTTACAGGCACCCTTGGTGCACTGGTGCAGGACTGTGAGGCAGAATATTCAAATTCAATTCTTGAAATGCTTGTTCCGGCACCGGGCTCTCTCCAAATATCCCTTGGATCGGTAGTCGTGAGCGGGAATTGCATACCCAGTCTTTGTAACTGAACCGGGAAGCCGGCAATCGTTGTATTATAATCACCTGGGCCATAAGAGTTCAGCGTTCCGCGATAGCCAAGCAGACCGATCACTTCACCGGCCGCTACCGGTATATTACAAGGTATACGTCCGGAAGTCGGATTGCTTCTTGTAAAGAACACAACGGTAAACGCATTGGTAGTAGCTGAGAATATCGGCGGTGGCACATTGCCATTGAATTTAACCACTGCGATACTTTGTGACGCAGAGGAAGCATCAGTGGGCACATACAGGGATGTCATCACAAAATCAGTTGGCGCAGTGAATACATAACCTCTCACATTACCCGGGAAAGTATTGCTCTGTGCGGGCATGGTCAGGTTGGTGGCAGCGGCTGCCGGTGGAGCCAATGCTTCTACATAATAAGTGGTTGTGGATGTAATATTCGGTGTATAGGTATTACCGGAGTTAACGACAATACCACCAGTTAAAGCATTATACCAGTTAATATTTCCGCTGCCCGCGGCGGCAAGGTTGACCACACCACCCGGAGCACAAACAGCATCATCGGTTACCCCGGTGATTGCTGCCAATGGAGATACACTGATTGTAAAGGTTATTGGGTTACCGGTACAAGGGCCATTAACCGGTGTAACAGTGATAGTGCCTGATATTGCTACTCCTGTACCATTGGTTGCAGTAAAGGATGGAATATCTCCAGTGCCGCTTGCAGCCAACCCGATTGCTGTATTGGTATTCGTCCAGTTGTAAGTAGTGCCGGGAACTGAGCCGGTCAATGCAATTGGTCCTGCTGTTGATCCTTCGCAATAGTACTGATTGGATACTGCATTAACATCAGGAAGAGAGCCTACTGTAACAGTTACTGAAGTATCACCCACACAACCCCAGTTACCAAATCCTGACTGAACACTATAAGTGTTATTACCAAGCGGCGGGTTCACCACAATCGCCTGGGTAGTGGCACCACCAGGTGTCCAGGTATAGTTATTGGCCGGAGGAGCTGTAAGCGTTATCGGAGTACCTGAACAATAAGGAGCTGCCGGTGAAACAGTAATACCTTCTCTTGGCACATTGACAGAAAGACGATAACCTGCGCAACCTGTACCTGTGTTTACTTCATGTACGATGACGGTAATGGTTGCATTGGCCGGGATGGTTGCTTCATAGAAACCCGTGGTAAGGAATGAAGAACCCGGATCAGCAAGATAATTGGTACAAAGGCTTGTCGGGTTATAGGCGCCCAGATAGGCAACACTGAAAATATTTGTTGAGCAGAAGGAAGTAATACCAATCGTGGCGCATACAGGCGTACTGTAGGGGTTCGTTACCGTGTAAGCATCATACAATCTGCTGCCTGTTGTTGTGAAAGTGCCGGGACAGGCTTTAGGCGCGCCACAGGTTGATACAACAGCAAATCTGTTCAAACGTCCTGTTTGAGTCGCATCGCCGGTGGCGAGGTTGCCATTGAATACGTAATCGGCAATATGTGCGGATGTCATCGCTGTATCTATACAACCATAGCTGTTCGTCACAGTAAGCAGGTAGTTACCGCCTATCTCAATTGGCAGCGTTTGTGCAGTGCCAACAGGTGTAAACGGATTCGTAAACAAACTTCTTCCCCATGCATAAGTAAGTCCTGAGCCGGTAGAGGAAGCACCTGATAATACCATGTCTGAATTCTGGCAATTAGCCCCACCATTGATGGCGCCTGTACTCGTAATCTGGGCAAGCGGTAACGGATCCACTGTTACTGTAGCAGTAATCGGAGTGCCTGTACAACTACCAATTGTAGGTGTTATCGTAAAAGTAACTGTGATGGGAGAAGCGGTATTGTTGGTAAAGAATCCGGAAATATTACCTGAACCATTGGCGGGGATATTTCCTCCAACAGTACCCACATTATCTCTGGTCCAATCATAGCTAAGACCGCTGATAGCACTGCTGAATGTAATGATTGAGATATTGGTACCGGAACACCTGTTTTGTGAGGCAGGTGTTGCCGTCATGGTAATCGTGGGACAATTAATCACCAAGGTATAAGTAGCACTGGTTCCGGTACAACCGTTACCATCCGTTACCGTCACCACAATCGGGAAGGTTCCGTTTTGGGTAGGGGTGCCGCTTAGTACACCTGCTGTCGATAATGTTATTCCATTAGGTAAAGTACTTGCTGTAGTAAAGCTGGCACCACCCAATGAACCTGTTTCAGTAAAGGTTTCGCTGAAAGGAGTTCCCGAAGTTCCTGTTGCATTGACAGGATTGGTTACGGTGATTGTCTGACAGCTGATCACCAAAGAATAGCTGGCACCATCTCCGGAGCATCCATTCACATCAGTGGCAGTTACCACAATCGGGAAGGTTCCGCTTTGTGTGGGTGTACCGCTCAGTACTCCTCCGGCAGATAAAGTAATT
>DAORJS010000054.1:0-12687 GCA_035439185.1 Chitinophagaceae bacterium | reverse complement strand
GCATCCACCAGGTTGGGCTTATCAGGAGATGCTTTCCGGTAAAATGTACCGATCATCGGGCTTTTAATCGTGATCGTATTAGTGGGTGCTGGTGCAGCTGCTTTGGGTGCTTCTGCAGCGGCTGCCGGTGCGACAGCTGCCGGGGCCGGAGCGGCCATGGCAACCGGAGCGGCCTGTACAGGTGCTGCGGAAACCAGCTGCGTTACATGTTCTTCTTTCTGTTTGATAGTAACTTTAAAATCCTTTTGCTCAATTGTAAGCTCGCCAATATTTGATTTATTGACCATTTTGATCAATTCCTGTATTTGCTTAAAGTCCATGTTTTTCAATTTAGCAGGTGTTTGGGTTTAGTGATCAGTGCTTGTAAAGTGGCGGCTAAGGTAGTGAAATCAAAACGAGAAATGGAAGGATTTTAAGCGATTTTGCCCAAAAATGACCCAAAATCAAACAAAAATGGCCCAAAACCGGGTGATTTTGGGCCAATTCTTATCGAGTTACAATTTTATTCTTTTACTCTTTCCACATACTCACCGGTCTTGGTGTTAATGCGGATCAGTTCCCCTTCGTTCACAAAGAGGGGCACACCCAGTGTGGCGCCAGTTTCCAGGGTAGCCGGCTTCAGTGTACGGGTGGCGGTATCTCCCTTTAAACCAGGCTCGGTATAGGTTACCTGCAATACAATTTTATCAGGTAATTCAGCACCCAGGATCTGATCGTTTTCAGTATTGATCAATACCCCTACTTCCTGCCCTTCTTTCAGGTACTGGGGGGCATCAATGGTTCCTTCCTGCAGGGCCACCTGTTCAAAAGTTTCATTATCCATGAAATTATAGCCGCTATCGTCCTTATACAGGAACTGATAATAACGTCTTTCCACTCTTACGGGGAAGATGGTATCTCCCGAGTTCCAGGTTTTTTCAATACTCCTGTTATTATCCACTCCTTTCAGCTTTGCCCAGACCTTAGCTGCGGCACGGGCTGTTTTGTTTTCGCCAAATTCTACAACCGTATAAAGGCTTCCTTCGAGGTTCAGGATCAATCCCCGGCTGATGTCTGATGTATTTGCCATTTTAAAATTATTAAGCCGCTGATGCAGGCTGTTTGTTCAATTATTTTGAGTCCGCAAAGATAAGCCTGGCTGCTGTCCCGGCAAAGTATTCTGTTAAATACACACAACCCTTTCAGGCAGAAAGCAGTCTGCTTAAAAATCAGTTTCTTTGGGTATGCAACGACTCCTCTTTTCCCTGTTATTTTCGATGTCCTGCCTGATTGTGCTGGGTCAGGATGGCCAGGAAGCACCTTATAAAAAATACCCGGTTTATCCCCCGGTAAAACTATTGATGGCAGATAGCCTGAGCTGGTTTACAAAGGATGACCTGCCCAATAAAAAGCCTGTGATGCTCCTGCTTTTCAACCCCAAATGTGAACATTGTCAGCATGAAACGGAAGCAATGACGGCCCAGATCAGCCGGTATAAAGGGGTTCATATTGTGATGGCGACCACGGCCCCGATGGAAGATATGCGGGGTTTTATAGAAAAATACAAGCTCAGTAATTTTGATAATATTTCAGTGGGGAGAGACACCGGTTTTTTCCTCCCGGTTTATTTTGATATCCACAACCTTCCCTTCCATGCTTTTTATAACAAGAAACTGGAACTGATCTCTGTTTTTTCGGGATCCATGACGGTGGAGAAAACACTGACAGAACTGGGTAAGTAATCCTGCTGCCAACCCTTAACTTTGCAGCGCCTTAGCTGCTGAAAAGCAGCACGGGTGTTGATCCTGAAATTATTTACCTCACTTATAAATAAGTTTCCATGAAAGTAACTGTAGTAGGTGCCGGTGCCGTTGGAGCCACCTGTGCCGATAATATTGCCCGTAAGGAATTATGTAATGAACTGGTATTACTTGATATCAAGGAAGGGATTGCCGAAGGAAAGGCCCAGGATATGATGCAGACGGCTACCCTGCTCGGTTTCGATACAAAAATTACCGGTAGCACTAATGATTACAGTAAGACTGCTAACAGTGATGTGGTGGTGATTACTTCGGGCCTGCCCCGTAAACCGGGCATGACCCGCGAAGAACTGATTGGTGTCAATGCCGGTATCGTTAAAGGTGTTTGTGAAAATATCCTGAAACACTCTCCCAATGCCATCATCATTGTGATCAGTAATCCGATGGATACGATGACTTATCTGGCTTTGCAGTCAACCGGTTTACCCAAGCACCGCATCATCGGTATGGGCGGTACCCTCGACAGCAGCCGTTTTAAATACCAGCTGAGCCAGCACCTGGGTTGCAGTCCGGCAGACCTGAATGCCGTTGTAGTGGGTGGTCATGGTGATACTACCATGATTCCGTTGATCCGTCTGGCAACCTGGAACAGTACCCCTGTTACCAATTTCCTGAGTGCCGAGCAGCAGGAAAAAATTGTAAAAGACACGATGGTGGGTGGTGCTACATTAACCGCACTGATTGGTACTTCTGCCTGGTATGCACCGGGAGCAGCCGGTGCTGCATTGGTTGAGTCAATCCTGCGTGATGAAAAGAAACTCTTTACCTGCTGTGTGGCTTTGGATGGGGAATATGGTCAGAAAGATATCTGCCTTGGTGTACCGGTGATCATTGGCAAGAATGGTTGGGAGAAAATCCTGGACTTCAAACTGAATGAAACCGAACAGGCTGCCTTTAATAAAAGTGCGGATGCAGTGAGAAGTATGAATGATGTGCTGAAGACTTTATAAGAAAAATCCTTCTGATAAAATGAAAGATGGCCTCCCGAAAAGAGGCCATCTTTCATTTTGCTATTGCTGGTATATCGGCTCAATTGTAAAATACAGATTCACAATACTGCCTTCATGTGTGCACCTGATCTTGTACTGATTCTGGGGTGCATCACTGAGTTTGATCGTCAAACTGCTTCCGCAATTAAACACATCATCTGAAGCCATATTATCTATTTCGGTGAGATAACTTTTAATCACCATCTTGCCACCAATATCATCGTTGGGGAAGCGGAATGTGATTTTATGTTTGTTGCTGGCAAATACATCCGGCAGGTTCGCAGATTCCTGCACTGTTTTAGGGTTATCTTCTGTACCGAAACTAAAGGTAGCCAAGCTAACCCCCGCAGGCCCATCATCCATCACATAGTGGCTGGCCGGCACTTTATTATCGATATCAGGGATTCCCTTGCCGTTTTTATCATAAGCCCTGATTTTAACCCTGGCCCATATATCCTCAGAATTTCCACCTCCGCCATCATCTCCTTTTTCAACCTGTACATCGGTCCAGGTAATCCGGAATGTATTTGTTTTGGGAATACATTTCCGGCTGGTGTACTGGGATGTGAGTTGTACCAGCACTAATTCGTCATCAATGGTTTTCAACTTAAATGACAGGGGCTGGTAATTTTTATCAGTGGAAGTCATAAAGGCACTGATGGTATTCTTGATATCCTTCAATTCAAGTCCGACAAAACTTTTACCAATCTGTTCCCCTCCGATTGCGAATAATCTGACTGTTGTTTGCTTCAATGCACTTTCCATTTTCAGGTCGGCTGAAGCTGTTACTTTGAAGAGTCCGTAATCAGCACTTCCTTCTGCAAAGACCCCTATTTTTTCCAGGTCTTCATTGGATTCCACAATGGCCAGCAGCCTTTTTCCATAAGTCACTGATTTAACATAGATCCAGTTGGGGTCAATGGCTTCGGGTGCAATGGGTTTGGGTGCGGTTCCTCCTTCTGTGGTCAGATAAAAAATATTATCGGCATTAATATCCAGTGCCGCCTGGATTGAAAAATAAGGAGCCGTATAATCAACCAGGTACTTGTAGGATTTACTACTGCTTTCAAAATTGGTATTCATTTTAGCAGAAACACCCATATAGGAACCGGCTGCAGCTGTATTGATGATCAGGTCCTCTTTGGATAATATCTCCTGACCATAAAATGACTGGGTAATAACACCGCAGCCTTTGTTCTTCAGATCTGAACGCATCTGATTCACTGCTGAAGCAATATTTTGTTCAGTAGGATCATTCACTGTTTTCTCCGCATAACAATTTCCGTCTACTGTAAGTTTCAATGGTTTCCGGCTGTATTGAGAAATTTTCTGATAAGTGCCTGAATGAAATGATTCGGGATTAAAGACCAGGCCCGGATATATTTCACCCCCTAAAGGTGAAAGCGCGACATTATCCCCGCTGCTGGTCTGATCGATGAATTCGGTGGTGCAGATCCAGCCTTCTTCATTTTGCTGCTTTTTATTGGATACATCTTTCCGGGAATTGGCTGATAAAGAAGCCCTCTTAAGTGTCATCTGGACATTGGATGGCTTATTTACCTTTATATCCGTAACCACCCCTTTTGCCAGCACTACCTTTCTTTTACCCAATATCGTTTGCTGAAACTTGGGATCCTTTTTAGAAATGTTCTTGATTACAGGTTGTGATAAAATGATCCCCGACGTCAAAAAGAGGCCGGACAGGATCAGAACAAGTTTTTTCATTTGATCTGAGTTGGTTAGTGTGGGATAAAGCAATTAACAACACATAAAACTGCGCCGATTTCATTTACCAGACAATACCGTAATCGGGTGTCACCTTATTGAGGTACAGGGAGGAAGAAATTAATCAGGAGTGTTCAAACCAGTTTCTCATTTATTGCTTTACTCACAGCTTCTATCTGAGAGCGCACATGAAGTTTGTCATAAATCCTCTTGATATGGGTACGCACCGTATCAATACTGATACCCAGTTCTGCGGCAATCATTTTGAAACTGTTGCCCTGTGAAAGCAGTTGAAGGGTTTCTTTTTCCCGCGTTGTGAGCTGGTAATTATTTTCGGGTACCTGTTGAACCGGTTGCTGCAGATTGCCGATGATCATCCGGGCAATGGAAGGGCTCATGGGTGCACCGCCTTCCAGCACTTCGCTGATAGCGGAGAGCAATTTGTCAGATACATATTTTTTAAGCAGGTAGCCATTAGCCCCTGCATAGATGGCTTCAAAAACATGGGTATTATCATCAAAAACCGTGAGCATGATAATCTGTACTTCTTTATCAAACTCCCGCACTTTCTTTACGGCTTCAATACCATTGATACCCGGCATATCAATATCCATTAATAAGACGCCGGGTTTGATGCTCCTCACCTGGTTCACAATATCGGTGCAGTCGGGGAAACTGGCGGCTACTTCATAATCATCCGTCAACGCAAGAAGGCTGTTCAGGCTTTCCCGCAGGTTCGCATTGTCTTCGTAAATAATGATTTTAACTGGCATATGATCAGATCATTAACCGGGGTGGACACACAAGTTCTGTTTAATTTTTTAAACGAAAGATACCCCAATCATGTGACAGGCAACTGAAGGGTAATCTTTGTTCCCTTGCCGGGAAGGGTTTCAAGCAGCACCGTTCCTCCCATTTCCGTCGCTCGTATTTTCATATTTTTTAATCCGTTTCCTGAATTCTCTTCCGTTGCATTAAAACCCATGCCATTATCGGCAATCACCATTGTAAAAAGGGTGTCCCGGACCTGCATCAATATCAGCACATTGTTAGCAACACTGTATTTGGCAGCATTGCTCAGTGCTTCTTTAAAAATCAGGTAAATATTTTTTCTTTGTTCCGGGTTCAGGGCTAATCCCAGTTCAAGTTCATTATGATCGAAATGATAATTGATCCTGGCTGGTTCTAGTATTTCAGCAGCAAATTCCTTCATCCGGAGTAATACCCTGCCGAGGCTGTCATTCATCGGATTGATAGCCCAGACCATATCACTCATACTTTCCATCATCCGGCCGGAATGGTCTTTGATCTTCTGGAAATAGGCCTTCCCTTTTTCCTGATCTGTTTTTCCCTCCATGGCCACTTTACTGATGATATTGATACTGGTGAGCGTTGACCCCATTTCATCATGCAGATCTCTGGCAATCTTTGAACGGAGTCTTTCTTCCGTCAGCAGCCTGGAAATTCTTTCCGCACAGATAAACGCCACTTTTTTCATGACCCTCAGGTGAAAGCGGGTGAAGAAGCTTTTTTTAGGATGTTCCGAATCAATAACCGCAAAAACTTTATGATCCACCACCACCGGTACCGCCAGTTCGGAGGCCCTTCTTTCATCATCCACAATATACCGTTTGTCTCTGTTTGTATTTTTTACCAGCAGGGCTTTCCCTGTTGCGGCAACAGTGCCTACGATGCCGCTACCCAATGGGATTTCGATGATATTGGCAATTTCCCTTCGTTGAGGATTCTTGGGCCCAAATGCTGCTTTTTGCACAAGCAGTTTTCTTTTTTCATCCAACTGATAAACGACACAATCTGCAAATCCGGTTTTACTGATGCAGTTTTTTGCAATATCCCAGAAAACATCTTCCGTACTGTTTTGTCCAAACAGTGAAGTTGCAAATGCATTCACAATTTGTTCGGCTTCCAGTTTCCTGCGGAGCGACCGGATGACCCATGCCACTGAGAAAATAATGAGCAATGCTGTCAGGGCAATAAACCACCATTGTTGCCACATGGGGGGAACAATACGGAAAAAGATTCTTTCTGATCTTGTAATTTCTTTCCCATACCGGTCAATAGCCCTTACCGAAAAATGATACTTACCTGCCGGCAGATTTCTGTAACTGACACGAAAACTGCCATCATTAGCCATCCATTCAGGATCATAACCCTGTAGCTGATACTCATATTGAACAGGGGCCGGTCCGTAATAAAGTCCGGCATACTCAAACACGACGTTATTATTTCTGAATTTAATTTTAAATTCTTTCTGCTCTTTCTCCATCGGAAAAGGAACCAGCATGCCGTTTAGCTGAACCGCACTCAGCTTTAGCGGAAAGGTTGGAATACTGTCATTCGCTGATTCCCGGTAACGGATCAGACCGCCTGCTACTGCCAGTATCAGTTCTTTGTTTTCTGCATTATAGCTGATGGGATGGGGAAATCTGGGATCGGATCCGTATGCCGGAAAATCGAAGGCCTCTGCCCCTGAAAACTGGTAAAGAAACCTGCCTGCAATAGTGATGGCCGCAATACCATTGCCAGACATCATCCATAAAACTGAATCCTGGTTACTGCATAGAGATAAGACATGATTATTCTGCAACCCTTTCTTCATATCAAACTGCTCAAAGGTTTTCTCAAAAGGCATTCCCGGATGATACCGGAATATGCCACCTGATAAAGAAGCCAGCCAGATATTACCCTTGGCATCTTTTGCCACAGAATTGATCAGCATAATATTCGTATAGTCCCTTGCATTATTTGCAGGATAGTAGGAAGTTGTTTTGCCAGTTTGCAAATGATGAACAAAAACGCCTTCCCCATAAGTAGCTATGACCATATTTCCGCTACCGGAATCGTAGGCGAAACCTGTGACTGTGTTCAGATGATTAATGAGTGTATCCTCAGGCCGGAAAAAACTTTGCCTGAGGGGATCAAACAGGAACAGTCCTTTATGCAGGGTGCCGATCCAGTAAATACCCCGGACATCCTGAAAAATATCTCTGTACACCACTTCATCCTTCTCCCATGATCCTTTTAATAAACTGAATGAACCCCTTCCCCTGTGAAAACGGTAGATACCATTCACTGTTAATAACCAGAGGCTGTCTGCATTGTCTTTCTTAATGGCCATACAGCCGCGAAGAGGAGTACCTGTTTCATCAGTACTGATCAGTTTGATTTTTTTTGACCCGGTGCTGATCAGGTAAACACCGGCCGGCGTCACAGAACAAACAATATACTGCTGACTGATCCGGTCAAAATAAGCCCCGCCCATATTATTGTATCCAAGGGGTTCATTAATCGCCACCAGCGGAATAAAACTGGACGACCTTCCAGCCTGGCTGTAAATCGCAAAACCATTATCGGTTCCCACCCAACGGTTCTTAAGTTTATCGGTATAAATGCTGTTAACGATACCAGGGAGCTGCGCCCCTGCCAGTTGCGGGATATAGGCTTCCTGCAAGGCATCGTTGCGGCTATTTCTTATTTTCAGCAATCCGCTTCTGGATGCCAACCATCGTTCTTCTTCATCACTGTTATCAAAACGGGTGGATGGATACGCTTCCCTTACAATTGAAACAGGCTGGTACCTGCTGATTTTTTCCTCATAACAATACAACTCATTTTTTTCATTGCTCAGGAACACTTTTCCCTCTTTAGCATCATACTGAAGATCTGTCACATCGCCGTTATAGCCTCCGCCCAGGAACCTGAATTTACCGGTGACAATATCCAGTTTAACCAGTCCCCGGGTCGTTGCCAGCCAGTATTCCCGGTTATTTGCTTTTACCATACGTTGAATGGAATGATAGGCAACAGCACTGATATAGGGATCTTCATGGCTGAATTTTTTCCAGTGATAAAACTGAAAACGTTTATCTCTGATATGGTAAGCAGTAAGATCAAAAACATCGCAGACGATCCAGGCGATATCCTGATCATCAATTTCAATGTTCCAGACGATTGAATTTGGGATAGAGAGTAGGCTACTGTCAGGATTCGGGAGTATATATTCCCAATGATTCCTTGCCGGATCATAGATACTCACCCCTTCCATAGTTGCTACCCAGATTCTTCCACGGCTGTCTTCCTCCAGATCATTAATGACTTCATTCCGGATCGAATTGCCCGCCCCCGGTCTAAAAACACGAAATGCATGTCCGTCATACCGGTTCAAACCGTTCCGGGTACCAATCCACATATATCCGCGACTATCCTCCAAAAAACAAGTAACCCGGTTATCGGAGAGCCCGTCTCTTTGGGTTAATATCCTGGCCTTATGATATACCTGCCCCAGCACCTGCCCGCCCGAAAAGAGCAAACAGGTACTCAGTATCAGTAAACATATTTTGATGCGGATAGGCAAAGCGGATGAAGTATTGGGTATTAAGATATTGAGTTATTAAGATATTTAGATATTGAGATATTTAGATATTTAGATATTGGGGGTTTTAGTGAATAGAAAACAAAAACGGGTGCTGGTTCCTTCAAAATCAAAGGCGGTGGTTGATTTTGTTATGTCTTTTACCGAAGCACCATGAATTTTTTCTTTATCGAGTACAAACCGGGTGAAGTTTGTACTAAAGTACAGCTGGCCACCATCTTTCAGGATACGGATGCATTCATTGATCAGTACCACATGATCCCTTTGAATATCCAGTACATCTTTCATCCGCTGGCTGTTGCTGAATGTGGGCGGATCCATCACAATCAGATCAAAATAACCGGAAGACAGCGTGCCCAGATATTGTTTTACATCAGCCTGTTCAAAACGGTATTTAGCCGGATCCTTACAACCATTCAATTCCATATTGGCGGCAGCCCATTTCAAATAGGTATTGGACAAATCAACTGTTATCACTTCAACAGCTCCCCCGGCTGCTGCATATACAGAAAAAGAACCGGTATATGCAAACAGATTGAGCATCCGTTTTCCACCCGCCTGCTCCCTGACCATTTGCCGGGTTATCCGATGATCCAGAAACAGGCCGGTATCGAGATAATCACTTAGGTTGACAATGAACTGAAGTCCATTCTCCTGTACCGGAAAAGTATGTTGCGCTGCATCCACTTTCTGGTACTGGCCCAGCCTGCCCGGTTTTCTCTGTCTCAATTTCAAAAAAATATGATCCCTTGGTATAGAGATGATTTCAGTAAGTATGGCAAGGCTTTGTTCCATCCAGTTGTCATGCGCTTCATCTGAAAGGCCGTGCCGTCGCTTATATTCTGCCACATAAACTTTATCGCCGTATATTTCAATCCTCAGGGGGAATTCCGGCAGATCATGATCATAAATACGATAGCAACTGACACCCAGCCGGCGCGCCTGTTTAGAGAGATGCCGGAAGACCTTGGTCAGCCTGTTACGGAACATGATAAACTTTTCGTCAGTCATGGAAAGCAGGGAAAGATTTACGAAATTTATTGCCCAATTTACATCCAAAAAACCGCCTTTGCCAAATTGAATGGGGCCGGATGACAAATATGTATGCCATTGTAGATATAGAAACCACGGGGAGTTATGCCGCAGCGAATGGCATTACTGAAATTTCCATCCAGTTGTCAGACGGACAATCTGTAACCGGTCAATATAATACATTGATTAATCCGGGGCAGCCCATCCCTCCCTATATCAGTGCCATGACAGGCATCAGTAACCAGATGGTGGCCACTGCTCCCCGCTTTGAAGAAGTAGCTGAAAAAGTATATCAACTGCTGCAGGACCGGATTTTTATTGCCCATAATGTGAGCTTTGATTATTCCTTTGTAAAAAGTCATTTGCGGGAAGCAGGCTTTGAGCTCAATACAAAAAAACTATGTACGGTAAGACTGAGCCGGAAAATCATACCCGGACTGCCCTCCTATAGTTTGGGTAAACTGAGCCGTTCCCTGGGTATTGAAATCACCGACCGCCACCGGGCAACAGGCGATGCAGCGGCAACAGCAAGAATCTTTCATTTGCTGCTGGCGAATGACAAGGAACAGCATATACAGAAAAGTCTGCAGAGAAATTCCAAAGAATGGATACTGCCCCCCAATGTCCCCAAAGAACATTTTGATGCCCTCCCCTATACCCCGGGTGTCTATTATTTTCATAATGAAAAAGGGAAAGTGGTTTATGTAGGTAAAGCCACCAATATCCGTTACCGGGTGAACAGTCATTTCAGCAATAATTCAGAGAGCCGGCAGAAACAAAATTTCATGCAGCATGTGTATGCTATCAGTTGCCAGCCCTGTGCCACAGAACTGATGGCCTGTATCCTGGAGTCGGCAGAGATTAAAAAAAGATGGCCGGTCTTTAATAGTTCTCAAAAAAGATGGGAAGACATTTACGGGATTTTTTTATATGAAGACCGGAGGGGTTATCTGCGGCTCGCCATTGATAAGAACCGGAAGCGGCTGCATCCGGTATATACTTTTCATTATCTGGTGGATGGTCATGCGATGATCCGAAAACTGATCCGGGAATACCAGCTCTGTCCCAAACTTTGTTTTATTCAAAAAGGGGATGATGCCTGTGAAGGATTGAAATCGGGGGAATGCCTTGGGGCCTGTGAACTGAAGGAGTCTGCAAAGATTTACAACGAACGGGTGGAAAAAGCCTGTGCGACCCTGCAGGCGGAGCCCAGTTTTGCGATTATTGACAAGGGCCTGGAAGCGAATGACCAATCTTGTATCCTGGTATGTGAAGGGAAATTCTATGGGATGGGTTACCTGCCGGAAAATACTAGGCCAACATCAGTGGAGACACTCAAATCCATGTTGACGCAATACAGAGAAAACAGTTTTATCCGAAATCTGGTGAACGGGTATGCCGCCCGGTTTCCGGATAAGGTTATTTATTTCTGAAAAGAATATCCAATTGAATTGCTGATGTGATTGCCTACCCCGTATTGTATCACCAGCGCTATCTTATTTGTAATACCGGTATCAGTCCTGCCACTCAAAATTCTCACCAAATGGAATCTGACTAAATACAGTTTTAACTTCATCCGGAGGAATAAAGAGTTTTCGTTCAGCCACATTCAGCCAGGCACCATCAATACTGACCGTGGCACAAAGGGTCTGATCTGCTTTACGGATTTCATGGGCAATGGTCCAGCGCGAAAAATCCCTGCGGCCTTTCACCAGTATCATATTGATACTGATTTCCTCCCCGTATTTAATTTCCTTTCTGAATACAGCTTCTTCCCTGAAAATAATGGGGCCAAACTGCATTTTCTGCATCAGGGCGGGGGTCAGCCCGTTTCGGGTTAAAAATTCCATCCGGCACATGGCGGCCCAGTCATAATAAACTGAGTGTCGTAGGTGAAAATTCGGGTCCAGATCGGACCAGCGGATCTGAAGAGGCAGTTCAAAAATGCTCATATTCTTATTTTCAGTCCGAAAATTAGCATTTGTTGGGCATCATTTTCAATCCGCTTCCTGTATTTTTGGCAACCTTAATCAAAAGATCAAATGAAAAAAACAGCTTTAATCTGTGTTGGACTTGTTTCCATGACAGTCGCTCTGGCACAACCCGTAAAACCCGTAGCCAAACCCGCTCCTAAACCCGCTGCCCCCCTGCTGAAAAATCTTACAGACTCTGCCAGCTATGCTATCGGACTCAGTGTGGCTAATTTTTACAAACAACAGGGGATCAAAAATATCAAAGCCAACCTGGTGACCCAGGGCATTAATGATGTCATGGGTGGCAAGAAGACCATTTTCGATGAAACGGTTGCCAATAATGTGATGAACAATTATATGTCGAGAGTGCAGGAAGAAAAATCCAAGCCCAGGATTGATTCAGGTCTTGCATTTTGTGCCAAGAATAAACAGCGACCTGAAGTAAAGACCACTCCTTCCGGTCTGCAGTATGAAGTACTGATTCAGGGTGCCGGTGAAAAGCCCACTGCAAAAGACAGTGTAACCTGTCATTACAGAGGTACATTGCTGGATGGTACCCCATTTGACAATTCATACGATCGCGGACAGCCGATCACTTTTGCATTGACGGGTGTAATTCCCGGCTGGACAGAAGGATTACAGTTGATGCCGGCTGGTTCAAAATATAAATTTGTCATCCCTCATAATCTGGGCTATGGTGCATTCGATTATGGTCCGATCCCAGGTGGTTCTACCCTGTTGTTTGAAATAGAACTGCTGGAGGTGAAGAAGGGACA